>JBNKOV010000026.1:0-17226 GCA_050294955.1 Holophagae bacterium | reverse complement strand
TGAACTCTTTATAATAGAGGTCAATAAGCCACGAGCCCTGGCCGGGGTGTTTTAAGACAAGTCCTTTCTGGGGCGTGATGAGGCGCGTGAGGAATTGTCGGTAGCCCGACTCCTCTGCCAGGTCTGCGATCTTAAAAGGCCAGGGGTCCTGTTCCGGCTCGATTACCCAGACATAACCAACCTGAGGCGCCAACTGGATTTTAAGTTCGTGATCGTAATGATCCTTCATGTCCCCTTCCAGGTTTCTGATAGCGTAACGCATGTCCAAGCTGAACAATTTGAGGGGGTCCCAAAGGTCTGTGTTGGGATGGTCCAGCTTCTGCTCTTCGGTTTTTTCCAAGATCAGCTCTTCTCGGCTGGCGTCAATCAACAGCAGTGTTTTGGCCAGCTTGCGGAAAGAGGCGTCGTAGGTTTCTTCCAGGAACAGGCGATCATAGAAGAAATTCTTATGTTGGACCAGGTGGATGGGCAGGGTTTTCACGGGTTGGGGAACCAACTCAAGCCCGCGCTTATGGGGCTCCAGTTTGAGATCGAAGAAGTACAGGCCCGGCATGGCGCTTTCTGGGCCAGCAATGGCCACGGGCGGGGCTTTGGGTTTGGGATCCGGCTTGGGTTCTGGTTGCGGCTCGGGAAGCGCGGCCCTCAGACTGCCGCTGCTAAGGCCCATTCCCAAAGTAACCTGTGAAAAATAACCGGCGTCTGTGTCTACCTTTTCACCGGAGGTCAGTTCTGAGAGAGCCACCTTGCCCTTGGTTACTTCCAGTCGGGTTAACCCCTTTTCCACTCTAAGAGTGAAGACGGTTCCCAATACTTCGGCCCTGGCGTGTTCCGTTAATAGGACGAACGGTTGGGACTGAGGGGCTGCTTCGCAGGCCAGGCCGCCGCTTTGAAGGTGAATGCGTTTTCCGCCCGATTCCGTAAAAAAACGGGCTCTCACACCGGATTGGAGATCGACCCTGGTTTCCTCGCCATCGTATTGGATGGTTGCCCGCGCCCCTTTTTCCAAGATGACCAGATCCCCCTCTCGAATAAGGCCATGGACGTCTTCTCGGACGGTCTCACCGTCTCTGAGAATGGTCAGGTCGCCTTGAATCTGTGTTAGCGTCCCAAGAGATTTGGCGAGGGATTTGGTTTGGGTCAGTTGGGGTAGCGCCTGCTCTTTTTCAGGTTTTAGCCCTGCCTGTTTGAAGATGAACAGGCCGATGGCGAGAATTAACAGAGCAGCTAGACCCATTGCAAGGTAAGACGGACTGGGCGTGGATTTGACTTTAATCTGGGACCAGCGTTCCTCCGAGGAAAAGTAGGGCGCAGATTGGGTTTGCTCCTCTATGAGGGTCGCTATTTTTCGGCTGTCTCCCGCTTCGCCGAACATTTCTTCCAGGGCCGCGTCCATGCGCAGAGCTTCTGCAAAGGCCTGAGCCGCTTC
Organism: Holophagae bacterium; assembly: GCA_050294955.1. GTDB lineage: Bacteria > Acidobacteriota > Holophagae > Acanthopleuribacterales > Acanthopleuribacteraceae > JBNKOV01. The sequence goes on along the minus strand of JBNKOV010000026.1, from coordinate 15,800 downwards.
TGGGTTTTCGCTCAAGATACGGTCCAGGGTTTGCCGTTCCTCTGTTTCCAGGCAATGGTTCAAATGTTTCTCGATGAGCTCTTCCCAAACCTTCCTCATGAAAGCCCTCCCTGAGCCAGCCTACGCCGCATACAGTCCTTCAAACTGGATCTGATTCGCGAAAGCGCCTTATGGGCGGCGCTGAGAGTGCGGTCCATTTTTTCAGCAATTTCATTCAATTTCAGCGACTCCTCATAACGCAGCGCGAGCAGGTCTTGGGAATGTTGGGGCAGTTTTCCCACACAATGGCGAAGGGCCTCATTCATGCCGCCCGCCTTGGCTTCCGTTGTCTCGAAAGCCCTATCGATGGCGTCAAGGGCGTCGGTGGAAAAAACCATAGACTCCTTCTTTCTCTTTTCCCACAATTTAAGAATCTTATTGCGGGCGACGCCCCGAGCCCAGGATGAAAAGGGGCGGTCGGGCTGGTAGCGTTTGAAAGCGCTGCACAGGGCAAGGGCCACCTCTTGAAAAATCTCGTCCCGTAGCTGGGGTTCTCGAACAAGGGCTCCGATATAGGCTTTCAGGGATCGTTCGTGATCCAGAAATAACTGAAGAAATTGCTGTTGCTGTTCCAACGGAAGGTCTCCTGTCGCGCTGGCTGCGCGTTACTCTACCTTCTTATTCCTTGAATCAAAGAAAACCGGGACAAAAGATTATAACCCGGCCCAATTTTTTACACAAACCGGGGTGGCCAGAGGACTTTGCCTGCTGGTCGGTGCAGGACCATTTCTCTTGCTGCTAATTTTAACAAGACAATGGGGGTGTTCCCTTAACAATCCTAATCTTAGTTTAATTACGTTTTTGGAGTAGGAACTCGCCCTCATTCCTATCAAAAATGAGGTCATGACCTGGCAGTGTGGCCAGAATCAGGGAGCCGCCTTTTTTCGTTGACACCTTGCCGTTTTCAATCAGTAGCTGGCTCCATTTGACCTCTTCGGCAAGCCAATCCAACCCCCAGGTTGTGATCATTTCTTTATTCTGAAAAAAGCCTTGAAAATAGCTGCTATAGGGAGAGATTCCTCTCTCTCGCATGAGGCTTGCAACTCGTTTGTTCTTCACGCTCAGGCGAGGTTCGTGATCTGGAATCAGTGTCTTGGAAACCTTAAAGTAGGGATCGAGCAGGTCAACTCTTCCGGTTTTCTGGTCCAAGAATAGCCAGGCCTTGCCATCAAAAACCCAAGCCCCCATTTCTGGGGCATTTTCTAATACGTGGGTTATGCCAAACTGCCGATGTTCCAGATTAAGCTCGGCAAGCAACAGCTTGGACCAGTCGTTGCCCTCGCGAAAGGTAATCGCCACTTCTTTTTGCATTGGGACTGCGGCCAGAATCTGGTAGTCAGGTTCATAACCCTCCAAATGTTCAAACGGCAGCTTATCCAAAAAAACACCTTTGGCGTCTATGAAGAAAACTGTACGAGCTGATACGTTGATGAGCGCATAACCTTCATTAACCTTAGATATATAGGTTCTTCCAGAAATATGGACTCGACCATCTGAAACCAGAGTCGCCTTTTGGGAAGCATGATCAAAAATGTAGAGTTCGCCTATCATCCGCGGACCATCACGTCTCATGGCAACCCAGGCCGTTCGTTTTTCATCTGTGACACTGCAAGTAAGGCCATCCACAAAGATCTCATCAAGATCCATGGTCAGGTCTTGATTATTCGATAAAATGGTTAGGAGGATCAGTAACATGGAAATGGCTCCAATACTTTATAGAGGATCCGGGTGTGTTGCGTAACAGCCTGGAAATGATAGGGAATTCTGGAATCACCTCAGCAAAGGGGATTGTAGATTAATGAGGTTGTACAGTCAATGGGCATGAGACGAGTATCTGGAAAAAACGTTAAGGTCATTCCTTGGGTGAATTTTTCTTGAAGGAGACAGACCTATCGGTCTATGATGGTCATATCTCTCCTCAGGGAGAAGGGGCGGAATGGTTATATTTGAGAAAAGGAGATAGATCATGATTGGATATGTGACCGTTGGAACCAATGATATGGAACGAGGCGCGGCCTATTATGACGCGCTTTTCGGCAGTATTGGCGCAGGTCGATTGATGGATGAGGAACGCTTTATTGTCTGGGGCGTGAGCATGAACGCAACGGGTTTTTCCATCATTAAACCCTATGATGAAAAGCCTGCAACCGTTGGCAATGGCGTCATGGTGGCCATTGCTATGGACTCGCCTGAGAAGGTTGATGCATTTTATAAGAAGGCCATTGAATTGGGCGGCACAGATGAAGGCGAGCCTGGACCCAGAGGGGACAGTGGCTTTTATGCTGGTTATTTCCGTGATTTGGATGGCAATAAGCTGAACGCTTTTTGCATGACGTCCAAATAATCCGACATCTTGAGCGAGGGTCCCTGGCGGACCCTCTATTTAGGATTTTGGTCTACGTCTAGCAGAGCATGAACCAGTTCTTTTGCAAGGGTTTCCACATCGGCTTCTGATTCTAGGTTAATATTGGCGGTCCACAGAATATTGCCGTTTTCGTTCACCAACAATACCGAGCGCTTGCCCGACGTTTCCTGGCCATTTGGCAGATATTTCAGAACCGCGTCAGCCTCCTCCATCTCTGCAGGCGTTGTGAAGCGATAGGTCTGGCCCAGCTCCCAAATAACGGCGTTCTTTAATTCCTCAGCCCAGGGTTCATCTCCAAGAGACGCCACAAAAATAGCCGATACAGCGGAAAGTTGCAGACCTGGTCCTGTAACCTCGATATCTCGGGTTTGGGAGCCGGGGGAGGGGCTTTGTTCCTCGGTAGGAAAGTCTGTCTGAATCGTCTTGTTGGGCCGCTTCACCAATGTGATGTAATACAGGCCAGCCGCAATGCAAAAGGCCAGGGCCAGGGGAGTTAGGACTGGCATCAGTTCGTGGGGACCCTGTAGGCCCAAAAGGTCCCAAATGAATTGCCATTTGGACCGTCGGGCGTACCCAGGAGCGCCTGAATAAACAGGCGCCTGGATCATTTCTGGAGCAGGCGTTAGGAGGGAAACGGTGGCGTCTAAAAAATCTTCATCTTCCGTTTGACCCTTCAGGTAAAAGCGAAACTCCAAACCATTCTCGTCGTGAGTCTCAAAACAGGCGTCCTTTTCCGGATTTGTGACGAGATGAGCGGCCAGGAGAATGTGGTCTTCAGAATAGACCTCGATCAGGTCGGCGTCGCAGGGGATGTGGAACGAAGCCTCAGATTCAAAACCCGGGTGAAGCCGGGCGACTTCTCGTTGATCCACCCTGACCGACAGCATCCCCGTTTGAGCATTCTTGCGTTTATTCTTTTGTTCATCCAGGAACCGATCCGTTGCGGCAAGGTCTTCACCCTTCAGATCGGGTGGTTTTTTACGGTGGTCGCTATGAGAGGGATCGTCTGTTGCCAGGTTGAAGATTGGCGCGGCCAGGCGCAGATCCGGAGCATCCATTTTAAGAGAATCGCAAATACGTTGAAAGCAACGGGGATGTAGAACTGTATGGATGCGATTGATTTCTATAATATGTTCTTCGTCAGGGTCTTGACCCTTAAAGGACAAGCCTGGTATTTCCGGACCATAGGGATCTTGCCCATCTTGGACAACGCAATCCGTGTCCCAAGGAGTGAAACGGCCAAGACATTCCCGAACAAGGGGGTTCATGGTTTTAGGATCGGAATGAGCCCGAAACCGTTGTTCCCCGCGAAAACCTCGCACCACGCTCAAGAGATCCCCGAACCGATCACGGATCTCCTTCATAAGTCGTTTTTTGCGGGAACGGTAATAAAAATCGTCTCGGACCCGTTCCGGATCCTGAACCACCATGGCAAACAGATCCATGGTTTCTGAAGTAGTGTAGTTGTGCAACAATCGTCCCACCCCTAATGTGACGTAGAAGGAATTCCTACGCAAGGTTTGCTTTACCAGGAATTTGGTAAAGCGAATAACCATGTCCTCCTGCTTGAGAGGCGCGTGGAGCGTTTCCTGTTCCCGTTCAATTCCATCCGATTCAATATATAACAAACGTTGGAGCAGATGGGGCTCGGCATAGTTGACCCTGCTGCGGTGGGTTTTGCCGGGCTCCCTTCCAGACCTTCCGGTAGGTTGGTAATAGTAGCGTTTGAATTGTGCATTGGACGTAACTTCCAGTTTTGCCAATGCATTACGGGCAATAACCAGGGCTAGCGCCTTCTCCGGATGGAGAAAGTAGGCCAGCTTATAGGCTCTTTCAAAATAATTCTCAACGAATTGGTTCATGAAAAGACCCGCCGTTACTCCAATCTGTCCAATGCTATTATAAATCGACAGACCCGAATGAGCGTGTCAAATTAGGAATTGACTATTGATTTGGGAATCCGTTGAAAGAGAGGCTTCGTTTTGAAAATCTTTTCGGTCATGGCGAGCGGCCCCAATCTTCGGGCTGATGCCTCTTTTATTTGGCGGAAAACTTAAAAATTTGGTGGAAACCTCCTTTTTTTCACGGATTTCTTTTAAATTTGGTGGAATGTTGAGAGTGACCGGGTGAGATTTAAAAAAATCTGGCGGTTACCTGAAAAAAATGGCGGATATCTTTTTTATTTGGCGGATAACTGCCAGAATTGGCGGATATCTTTTAAAATTGGCGGATAACTGTCAGATTTGGCGGATACTTTTTTAAAACTGGCGGATATCTCTTTTATTTGGCGGATAACTTTTAAAACTGGCGGATATCTCTTTTATTTGGCGGATAACTTTTAAAATTGGCGGATAACTGCCAGGTTTGGCGGATACTTTTTAAAAACTGGCGGATAACTGCCAGATTTGGCGGATAACTTTTAAAATTGGCGGATAATTGCCAGGTTTGGCGGATATCGCCTCAATCTGTTGGCGCTATGGAAGGGACTGGCGTGATACGTTTTGCAATGCTCGGCTCGTCTTTCGCCTGGAGATCGAAACAGAATGGACCCGGGGGTTTGCCAAATCCCGAGTCCCTTTGGTCCAATTGGTTTTAATCTGGATTGCCGTGTGTGACGGGTTGCCGGGGCCTTTGGCCTCATTTCCCGTTTTTCTCTGCCAGCAGTTTTTCCAAATAGCCTTTGCCCTCTTCGTTTTTGGGGTTTAGCTCTATGGATTTGCGGTAGTTCTTAATGGCCAACTCGGTTTTGCCCGCCTTCATATAGGCGTAACCCAAAGAGTCCCAGGTATTGAACGATTCGGGGTATCTCTTTGTATTGAGAATGAATACCTCAATTGCATTGTCCAACTGGTCGTCTTCCATGTAGAAGAAACCGAGTTGGTTATTTACCGCTTCATGGAAGATATGAGTGTCTGCGTGGGTCTTCTCGGCCTCTTGATACCAGGACCACAGGTCTTTTGCTCCCTTATCCTTGATACGCTCCATGACCAGGCCCAGACTGTAGAGTTTACAGCCCCTCTCATTCACCACGCCAATAGAGGCCTCCCATTGGCAGGTCAGCCAGTCCCGAACGACGGCGCCGCCATCTGAATTGGTTAGAATAACAATTCCATAACCTAAATCGGGCGCTACTTCGAAGTTGGCGTGCCACCCCGTGTTGTCGCCGCCGTGGCCCCGAATTTTCAGGTTTCTTCTCGGTGTGAAATAGCCCAAGCCAGAAGGGGCCTTTCCGTCTAACTGAGGTTCCATCATTTTTATCAAGGTCTCTGGTTTTAATACGCCTCGGCCTGGCGGCTCGTTATTGGGCCCCTTCATTGAGGCGGCTGCGAACAGGGCAAAATCGTGGATGTTGGTCTGGCAGCCCGCAGCGGCCTGAGCGGTGAACCGGATGTAATCTACTTTTTTGCCAAACAGGTTATGGGCATCAGAGGCCTGGCTGAGCAGGTCTGCTGAAAGGTGATAATCCGTGTTGTTCAGGCCGAGGGGCTTTAATACGCGATCTCTGGCGTAGTCTTCAAAAGGTTGACCCGTCACTTCTTCAATCATAAGTTGAAGCAAGGTATAGCCGCCGCCGGAGTACTTCCACTTGGTTCCTGGCTCCATGATCTGGGTTACGCCAGGGGAGTCTTCGTTAATGGCTCCGGAGAGAGACGCTTCCAGGGAAGGCAGTGTCGCATTTGGTGGGAATCCGGGGTATCCATGCAGGGACAGACCCGCGGTGTGACTGAGGAGTCTGGCGATGGTGACGCCATCGGGGTCGAATTCCGAAGGCGGCAGCGTCCAACGGGTCACATATTTTGAGATGGGCGCGTCCAGGTCAACCCGGCCCTCTTCAACCAATGTCATTACGGCCCAGGCTGCGACGGTCTTTGAGATGGAGCCAATATTGAAGCCGGTTTTGGAATCAACGGGGCGCTTCTTCTCTGCGTCTTGAAACCCAAATCCCTTTTCGTAAACAACATCCCCATTTTCTATTAAAGCGACGGCCATTCCCGGCGCATTGTGTTGTTTTAAATATTTGGGAATTTCTTTCTCTATATAATTAATGAATTCAGATGTTTTCTCGGATGGCCCGGCAAAAGAGGCCAGAGCCGGCGCCAAAAATAAGAATAAAAGGTATCGCATGATGTCTCCTTGCAATTTCGCCCGCATTTAATCTAACGAACTTTCTTGCCTGGAGGTTTATTTTACAGGGGTTTTTGCGGGAAAATAGCCCTCCAAATGGTTTATTAAGCGCCTGTTTTAGAGTAATCTTGACCTGACCTGATGGTTTCGGGTTGGTCATGTGAAGGATCATGACCAACCCGGATTGGGTTGACGCTTTGCTTCGGTTTAGCCCGGAAGGCGGATATGCTCCACCAGCTCCTGAATTTCTTTAGGAGGCGGCGGGGTTAATTTGGAGATGACCAGGGTTATCACAAAATTGAAGATCATGCCCAAAGTCCCAATGCCCTCGGGGGATACGCCAAACCACCAGTGCTCTGAGGTGTTCAGCTCGGGATGCATGAATTTGAAGAATATGATATAGGCCGCTGTGAAAACAATGCCTGTGATCATTCCGGTGATGGCCCCTTCACGAGTGACCCGTTTTGAGAAGATGCCTAGAATGATGGCGGGGAAGAAGGACGATGCCGCCAGTCCAAAGGCGAAGGCCACAACCGAGGCTACGAAGCCGGGCGGGTTAATGCCGAAGTAACCCGCGACAACTACTGCAACGCCTGCTGATACGCGAGCAAGCAGCAGTTCTTTCTTCTCAGAAATATTGGGGCGAAGGGCCTTTTTGAAGAGGTCGTGAGCCACTGAGGTAGAGATGACCAGTAAGAGGCCGGCTGCGGTGGAAAGCGCCGCGGCCAATCCGCCAGCCGCCACCAGGGCGATGACCCAAGCGGGCAAATTGGCGATCTCCGGATTTGCCAGAACCATGATGTCCCTGTCGATCACCAGCTCATTGGTCTGCGCGTCGGCCACATATTGAATGAGTCCGTCTCCGTTTTTGTCGGTAAAGGTAATGAGACCTGTGCCTTCCCATTTCTTAAACCATTCCGGGGCTTGAGCGTAGGGCGTGTTGGGTATGGATTTCAGGAGGTTGGTTCTCGCGAATGCTGCTACCGCAGGCGCGGTGGTGTAGAGGATGGCGATGAACACCAGAGCCCATCCGGCTGAAATGCGGGCCGCCGATACCTTTGGCACGGTGTAAAATCGCACGATGACATGAGGCAGGCCGGCTGTTCCCACCATGAGCGCGGCGGTTATGAAGAACACGTCCATGGTGCTTTTGCTTCCATTGGTGTAGGTTGCAAATCCCAAGGCTTCGTTTAATCCGTCCAATGCCTGTAGGAGGTGGGTTCCCGATCCATCGTTCAGTTCGCCGCCAAACCCCAGTTGAGGGATGGGGTTGCCCGTCATCATGATTGAGATGAAGATTGCGGGGACCATGTAGGCGAAGATTAATACGCAATATTGGGTGACCTGGGTGTAGGTGATGCCCTTCATGCCGCCAAGAACGGCGTAAAAGAACACGATGCACATGCCGATGACGACGCCCATGTTAATGGGGACGTCGAGGAATCTGGAGAAGACGATTCCCACGCCTCGCATTTGTCCCGCCACATAGGTGAACGAGACGAATATGGCGCAGATGACGGCGGTCACCCTGGCCACTTGAGAATAGTACCGATCTCCCACAAAGTCAGGGACGGTAAACTTCCCGAACTTGCGCAGGTAGGGCGCCAACAGAAGGGCCAGGAGCACGTAACCTCCTGTCCAGCCCATGAGATAGACCGACCCGTCATAGCCCACGAATGAGATGATGCCCGCCATTGAAATGAAGGAGGCGGCGCTCATCCAGTCGGCAGCGGTGGCCATGCCGTTCATTAGGGGCGGCACCTCGCCGCCAGCCACGTAAAAGTCTCCGGTGGAACGGGCGCGAGACCAGATTGCTATGCCAATGTAGAGGGCGAAGGTGATGCCAACGATGAGAAAGGTCCAGGTTTGAACACTCATGGGTTGCCCTCCGCCTTGAACGCCGCGTCCAATTTATTCATTAAGTAAACGTATACAAAGATAAGGACTACAAAGACATAGATTGATCCCTGCTGGGCGAACCAGAACCCCAGTTTGAAGCCGCCTAGAGTGATCTTGTTCAGTTCATCCACAAACAAAATGCCGCAGCCATAGGAAACCAGGAACCAGATAGCCAGAAGGATCGTCAAGTAAGTAAGGTTTTTACGCCAGTAGAGCAGACTTCTGTCGTCTTTCATACCGCCTCCATTCAGCCGTTCATCGAGCGTCTATTCCCGCTGATGTGTGGACGATATCTAAAGGATCCAGGACATCTTCACGGATGATGATGGGTCTTTTGCCTCTTGTCCACTGCGCTCATTGTAGCAGAGTTCTGCGCTTTTCAAGATTCAAAAGAAAAATGCGGGGACTCTCGGCCTTGGGATATAACTTGGAGGCGGGTCTTTTCTGCGACCTGAATAGGGCGTGGATCGTGGCGGCGTCCCCATGCTCATGATCCAAATTTTGGGGCTCTCAATAAAACGAGCCCCAGCAAGTTGGCTTCTTAAATAAAACCCAATTCCATCTTGGCTTCTTCAGACATCTGCTCTGGTCCCCAGGGCGGATCCCAGACGATTTCCACTTTAGCGCCAGAGACATCAGGCACTTGCTCAACGCTATTCTGGACAGCCGCCGGCAGTTCTTGGGCCGCTGGACAGTTGGGCGTGGTGAGCGTCATGTCGATGTTCACAAAATTGGAGGCTTCGTCCCGATCAATGCGGTAGATGAGGCCCATTTCATAAATATTAACGGGAATTTCGGGGTCATAGACCTGGCGAAGCGCGTGTACAATGCGCTCGTCAATATTCATGTGATCGAGATTCTCTTCCGTTGTCTTTTCCTTTGGGGAAGCGAAGTCGAAGATTCCCATGACATTCTCTCCTAAGCAAATAAATCGCGAACTTTATCCAGACCCTTCGCCAGGGCGTCTATTTCCGAACGCGTGTTGTAGAAAGCCAGAGAGGCTCTGGTGGTAGCGGGGATGTTGAATCGGTCCATAATGGGTTGGGCGCAATGGTGGCCCGTGCGAACGGCAAGGCCCTGGTGACTGAGGATGGTTCCCACGTCGTGGGGATGGATGCCTTCCATGACAAACGCCAGGACGCCAGCCTTGTTTTGGGCTGTGCCCACCAGGGTCAGTCCGGGAACTTGGGAAAGCACCTGTGTTCCATATTCCAACAGTTCCGCTTCATAGGCGGCGATGCGGTCCATGCCAATGTTCTGAAGGTAGTCAACCGCAGCGCCAAGTCCAATAGCGCCTGCTATGTTGGGGGTGCCAGCTTCAAATTTGGTGGGTGGTTCGCTGTAAACGGTCTTCTCGAAAGAAACCGTTTTAATCATGTCGCCGCCGCCCTGGTAGGGGGACATGGCTTTCAACAGGTCCAGCTTCCCGTAGAGAATGCCAATGCCCGTGGGCGCAAACATTTTATGGCCTGAGAACGCGTAGAAATCGCAATCCAGGGCCTGCATGTCCACCTGCATGTGAGGCACGGCCTGTGCGCCGTCCAATAGGACAACGGCCCCGTGGTTATGGGCTTTTTCAATGATTTGAGCGACGGGATTGATGGTGCCCAAAGCATTGGAAATGTGATTGATGGCCACAATCCTGGTTTGTTTGTTGATTAATTCGTCCAAGGTTTCCAGAACCAGTTCGCCAGCGTCGTTGATGGGGATGACCTTCAATTCCGCTCCGGTCTGCTCACAAACCATCTGCCAGGGCACGATGCTGGAGTGATGCTCCATCCAAGAGATGAGAACCTGATCACCGGGCTTGAGGGCCTGGCGAGCGTAACCCTGGGCCACCAGATTGATGGCGTCTGTGGTTCCCTTTGTGTAGACCACCTCATCCACGCTTGCCGCATTGATGAAACCTCTAACTTTCTCCCGAGCGCCTTCATATGCGGTTGTGGCTTCCTCACTGAGCGTGTGAAGGCCCCGATGCACATTGGCGTTGTAGTGGCTGTAGTAGTGGTTCACTGCGGAAATGACGGCTTGGGGTTTTTGACCGGTCGCCGCGTTGTCGAGGTAAACCAAGGGTTTACCATTCACAGTTCTTTCCAGAATGGGGAAGTCCGTTCTGATTTTCATAACGTCGAAAGCGGTGGTGGCGGCTTGGCTCATAACTTATTCCTCGATCATCCTTGCGTGTGAGAATCTTTCAAACAAAAGGGACTCGGCATGTTGGCCAATGGCCTTCAAAGGTATGCGTTCGATGATCTCGTGAGCAAAGGCATAGACGAGAAGGTCCATGGCGCTAGCGGGATCAATGCCCCGGGTTTGCAGGTAGAAAAGCGCGTCTTCATTAATGTGGCCCGTGGTGGCGCCGTGCGCGCATTTCACGTCGTCTGCGTAGATCTCCAGTTGAGGCTTGGTGTGAACCCGAGCATCTTCAGAGAGAAGGAGGTTTCTGTTGGACTGCTTTGCATCGGTTTTCTGGGCGTCGGGTCTGACCAGAACCTTGCCGCTGAAAACGCCTCGCGCCTTGCCGTCCAAAATGCCCTTCACAAACTGTTGGCTGGTGCAGTGGGGATGGGCGTGGTCGATAAATATGTGGTTGTCCTGATGTTGCGCGGCATGGCCCATGAACAAGCCATTAACCACCACATCTGCGCCTTTGCCAGCAAGTTTCACCGAAACATTGTTGCGGGTCAACGCGCCGCCAATGAGCAACTGATGGGTTTGCAGGCGGCTGTCGGCTTCCTGCAAGGCGCTCAGGGCGGCTACCAGAAGCGTCTCTTCATTGCCGTGATTGCGGATGTAATGGGTGACTCCGGCGTTTTGCTTAATGTGGAGTTGGGTCAGAACGTTGTTCCAAACCTTGCCATCGCCCAGAGAGAAAAAGCTTTCAACCACCGAAGCCTGAGCGCAGGGTTCTACAACCACCAGATTGGTGGTTGAAACGGCCTGGCCGTCCGGTCTGGTGATGTGGATGATGTGAATGGGCTTTTCAAGAACCACGTTCTTGCCGATGGACGCGAAGACGCCCTGGTCCAAAAGCGCTGTGTTTAAGGTAGAAAATGGGTCTGTGTCTTCTACCTGATGGTTTTCCAAGGCCTCTTTTACCGCATCGGGTTTTGTCTCTATGGCCTCTTGAAGCGACTGAACGATGACGCCCTCAGGGAGGTTTTCTATATCCGAAAGGGACGCATCCCAAAAACCGTTCACAAAAACCAAACGCCAGGCTCCGTCGAGAGTGAAGGGGCTCAGATCAGAAGGTTTAGCCACTGCTGGTTCCGGGGCATGGAATGATCCCTTTGACACCGATTTCATGTTGGTGAATCGGTATTCTTCACTCCGTGGTCCGGGCCATCCGGTCTCTTGGAAACGAGCCATGGCCTGAGCTCGCATGGTTTTAAGCCATTGAGGTCCGCTGGCGTTTTGAAGCCGGTCAAAGGTTTGATTGATGAGTTCCATTTGTTTCTCTGCTACTTCGATCATGGGCGCCCTCACACAGCGGCCGGCGAAATCATATCCGCGTAACCCTTTTTCTCCAGCTCCAGGGCAAGGTCTTTGCCGCCGGATTTAACCAGGCGTCCGTCCACCAGAACATGAACAAAGTCTGGGACAATATGGTCGAGGAGACGTTGGTAATGGGTGATGAGCAAAAACGCTCGCTCGGGATCGCGCATCGCGTTTACAGCATCGGATACAATCTTCAGAGCGTCGATGTCCAGGCCTGAATCCACCTCGTCGAGAATGGCCAGCTTCGGCTCTAAAACCGCCATCTGGAACATCTCATAACGCTTCTTTTCGCCACCTGAAAAGCCTTCGTTAACCGCTCGTTTCAGCGCGTCTTTCTTCAATTTCACCATTTGGGCCTTTTCTCGAAAGAGCTTCATGAGTTGGGCCGCGTCAAGTTCGCCAAGGCCGTGGTGGTTGCGAATGGCGTTAACGGAAGCTCTGAGAAACTGGTTGCCGCTGACGCCGGGGATCTCAACGGGGTACTGGAAAGCCAGGAAAATGCCCTCGCAGGAACGTTCATGAGGCTCCAACTCCAGGAGGCTCTTACCATTATAGATAACATCGCCCTTGGTAACTTCGTAGTTGTCGCGGCCCGCGAGAACCTGCGAGAGGGTGCTTTTACCGGAGCCGTTGGGACCCATAATACAGTGAATTTCACCGGCGTTGATGGTCAGGTTAACGCCGCGCAGAATCTCTTTTCCGTTTACGGATGCATGCAAATCTTTGATTTCCAACATAAATTTCAATCCTCAATCGGAGCGTTTCAGCCCCTCGTCTTATATACGGGTTGTCTAAAAAATCCTATCCCACGCTGCCTTCAAGGCTGACCGCGAGTAGTTTGGAGGCTTCAACGGCGAATTCCATGGGCAATTCGCGGAAGACCTCTTTGCAAAAGCCGTTTACGATGAGCGACACCGCGTTCTCCATGTCCAGACCACGTTGTTGGCAGTAGAAAAGCTGGTCCTCGGCAATCTTGGACGTGGAGGCCTCGTGCTCTACCTGCGAGGTGGTGTTGCGAACGTCTATGTAGGGGAAGGTGTGCGCGCCGCATTTGTCGCCAATAAGCAAGGAGTCGCATTGGGTGTAATTGCGGCTGCCCTCGGCGTTCTTCATGATTTTTACTTCGCCCCGGTAAGAGCTCTGAGATTTGCCGGCGGATATGCCCTTGGCAATGATGGTGCTCTTGGTGTTCCGTCCGATATGGATCATCTTGGTGCCTGTGTCGGCCTGCTGGTAGTTGTTGGTGAGGGCTACGGAATAGAACTCCCCAACGGAATGATCGCCCTGCAAAATGCAAGAGGGGTATTTCCAGGTAACTGCAGAGCCGGTTTCCACCTGAGTCCATGAGATGTGAGAATGGTCGCCTGCGCATTTGCCGCGCTTGGTGACAAAGTTATAGATGCCGCCCTTGCCTTCCTCATCTCCAGGATACCAGTTCTGAACCGTGGAATACTTGATCTGCGCGCCTTTTAGGGCCACCAGCTCCACAACCGCCGCGTGCAATTGATTTTCATCTCGCATGGGCGCTGTGCAGCCTTCGAGGTAACTCACATAGCTGTCGTCGTCTGCAATGATCAGGGTTCTTTCGAATTGGCCTGTTGAGATGGCGTTGATTCGGAAATAGGTGCTCAACTCCATGGGGCAGCGCACCCCTTTGGGAATGTAGATGAAGGAGCCGTCGGAGAAGACAGCGGAGTTCAGCGCTGCGTAGTAATTGTCGGAGTGAGGAACCACGGAGCCAAGATATTGGCGCACCAATTCGGGATGGTCGTGGACCGCTTCGCTGAAGGAACAGAAGATGATGCCTTCGTCGGCCAGCTTTTCTTTAAATGTTGTGGCAACAGAGACACTGTCGAAAACCGCGTCTACCGCTACGCCAGCCAGAATGGCCCGTTCGTGCAGGGGCACGCCCAGTTTTTCATAGGTTTCCAATAATTTGGGGTCTACTTCGTCCAAACTCTTTGGCGGATCTTTGGGCGCTGAAAAGTAACTGATATTTTGATAGTCAATGGGCTCATAGTCAACATTGGCCCAGTTGGGTTCGGCCATTGTCAGCCAATGGCGATACGCCTTCAAGCGCCATTCCAGCAACCATTCCGGCTCTTTCTTCTTGGCGGATATGGCTTTGATAACGTCTTCATTCAGGCCCGGCGGCATGGTTTCCGATTCAATGTCGGTTACAAAACCATGCTCATATTCTTTTTTGGTCAAATCTGCTATTTCTGCTGTCATACTCTCACTCCCACAAACGGCATGGGGAAAATTGGGTCTATTAAACATTTCAGGGTTATCTGAGAAAGAAAGCCGCCTAACATGGTGTTCAACCGGCCCATTGGTTCGCTAATGGGGCAATTGTCCACTTTTAAACAGGAAGACGCGCATTCGTCGTGAGCGTGATGGTCGTGGTCTGTGCAAAGCGTAAGGCTGACAGGACCTTCCATTACCTCTACGATTTCTTGAATGGAGATGTCTTCCGGGTTTCTGTCTAGGAAATAACCGCCGCCCGCACCCCTGCGGGAAGCTATTATTTCGGAGCGGTGCAGTTCTTTAAGGGCGTTCATTAAAAGGGGCAATGGCAGGTTATACTGTTCAGAAATATAACGGGCGCTCAGGGTCTCATCGCCCGTCTGCTTTTCCCTGGCCAGGGCGGCAAGCGCCACCAAAGCATAATCTGTTTTTCGTGTAAGTCCAAAGCTCATGAGACGCCCTCTCAATTAGGACCAGATCAGTCCTATTTATAAAATAGCACTTATTTAGTCCTAATTCAAGTCTGCGGGCCGGAAAATACAGGGATTTTGTCTCCTTGAAGTATGGCCGGGATGATGCTATGGTGTTTGCAGGCGAGAAACCTGCGGGATGACGTTTGTAAGGCCTTTTTTTCCAGTGGGTAGAGACTTCAGGCATAGGTCGCCTGCCCTTGGGTTCTTGAGGGGAGGGGACATGAGGCTTCTGGCCGCTGGACTTGCGAGAAATTTTGTGAAAAACCTGAAATGGGTCAAAAAAATAGCGTTAAGATGTGAGAAATAGCATAATATGCTATTTTTTAAGGGATTAGTGAGTGGTAAAATGTTATATCCAGACCAATGATTTGGTAGAATGGTGTGAGTGATTCCGAAATTGGAGCATGTATGATCGGCGCTACTATTGACCAGTATAAAATTACGAAAGTTTTAGGCAAGGACACAGAGGGTGAGCTGTACCTGGCGAGTCAGGTTCAAACCGGGGAGAAGTTCCTGGTAAAGGCGGTTTCACCAGCCTTGTTGGCAGAGCCTGGATTTAAAGAGCGTTTTATGGAGGACGCGGTCAGGTTGATCAAGCTCAACCATCCCAATATTACGCCGCTCACCAACATCCTGGATCAGGACGGGAATTTATACACGGTGCAGGAATACATTGAAGGCCAGACCCTTGAAGACCGGCTAAAGACTCTCAGTCCTGGCCAGGCGCTGCCCGGATATGTTGGCATTTGCAAAGGCATTCTTAAAGGGCTGGGTTATGTGCATGCGGAAGGCGTGGTGCATCGTTTTATGAACCCGCGCTATGTCATTCTCACACCCGATGGCGGCGTCAAAATAGTAGGGTTTGGTCAAGTGCTTCAGGCGTACAAAGAGAAACGGCGCGGTCGGGCTCGAATGGTGGGTGAGGCCCACTACTTTTCACCGGAGCGTTTCTTGAATCCCGACACCACGGATACCCGTTCCAATTTGTATGCGTTTGGGGTCATGCTCTATCAAATGACCACGGGCGTCTTGCCTTATGAAGACGGTGATTATAAAGAATTGTATAAAAAACATGCGGCCCAGCCCATTCCAGATCCCAAGGCCAAAAACGCGGAATTGGATCCCATGGTCTCGGAGCTGGTGAAGAAGGTGCT
>JBNKOV010000025.1:0-18260 GCA_050294955.1 Holophagae bacterium | reverse complement strand
CGTTGGGAGGCTCCCAGTCCTGATTTTACAACTGCATTTATTGGAAAGGTTGAACCTAACGAGGTGATGGTAAACCAATTTTTTGTAAGTCTTTCCATCGCGTGGGACCAGGAGAAGCCTTAACTGCAAATAACTTTGGTTTTAATACTGGCAATTGCATCTAAATGTCTATGAACAAGGTTTCCCTGAGTTAAATCGGACCATTTTCCGGGCCGCCACGCCAACCATAGGTTTTGTTGAGATGTTTTACGTAGGGGTTGGGGTTGAAGGCCTGGTCTATCATGTATGCTGAGCCGGTGAACACCAGGATTTCACCTTCGCCTGCGCGGGCTTTTTCCACCTCATAGGCCTTTTTGGGGTCTGGGATGACATCGACATGGGGGAAATCACTCGCCAGAATTTCAGCAAGTTCTTTCGGATCTCTACCCGCATAAGATGCGTCGGTGATTACCAGATGAGAGGCCAGTGGCGCTATGGGCGCGAATACGGAACGGGCGTCTCTGTTTCTTGTGAGGCCTACGATAAATCTAAATTTCCGATTGGGATAGGCCTGGGTTAGCTCTTCTGCAAAGCGGGCCATTTTATCGGGGTTATGGGCCACGTCAATAATAATTCCCGGCTCTGGTGATGCAAATCGACCGGGAAGACGGGCGTTCATGGTCTCTACGAGGTCCGTCAACGACTGATCTGGGTAGAAATGTTGTATGATTCTGCTGGCCAGGGCCATGTTCCAGTATTTGAATTGAGGCATGCCCGGCTTTAATTCGGCAATGGATTGCGCCTGCGTTTCTTCAATTTGAAAAAAGGGCGCGTTTTGGGCCTGAGCGGTTTCCTTCACATACCAGGCTGCATCGCCTCTTGCGCTTGAGAAAAAAGGAACATCGGGCCGCGCAATGCCTGCCTTGTCCATGGCCCTTTGCCAGATTTCGCTTCCCAGAGATTTGGGGTGGTCGTTGCCAACATTTGTCAGGGCGCAGGCTTCCATGGGCAAGGCCATCAAGGGCGTGTATCTGCCGCCCGCGCCAACCTCCATAACGCCCCAGGCGCATTCATTTTGTTCAAACAGGTGTAGAGCCAGCAAAATGCCTTGTTCTGCGAAACTGAGAGATTCACCGGGATGATTTCTCATGAATTCCAACTGGTAGGGAACCAAAATCTGGTGATAGATCGCGCTTATTGCGTTGTGTTCCCCTTTTTGACCATTGATGTGAAATCGCTCGGCGTAGTCAAAAACATGGGGACCGGTCCAAGAACCGGTGGGTCCTGCAAAGCGCAGGCCCTGATGTAGGCAATGGGACACCGAACCCTTGCCGTTGGTGCCGGTTATTTGAATAAGGCGCGTGGGATGCCCCGTGGGCCAGAAATGGGAGAAAGCTTCGTTTAGGAAGCCGATTCGGCGCTTTTTTCGTCCCGTCCAATGGCTGTGGTAAATTTCATCCAGGGCCACCAGGTACTTGGGATTAAAACCGGGTTCTATCATGAAACGCGTCCTCCAAAGCCGCTCACCGATTATACCCGAACGCCCCGAAACCGCAACTAGGAAGAGGGCTTGCGTGAAACCAACCATCGCCAGGTCTTCCGCAGCAGCCAGAGAAAAAGGGCGATAATGGCTAGCGCCGTCAAAGCGAGTCCGACCAGAACGAACACCATACGCGCTGTGATAAGACCGGGCGGTTTCAGCTTAGGCCATTTCGGGGCGCCTCTGAAGAATTTAGAGTGGGTGTCGGGATGGCGCCCCTTTTTCAATTGCTTCAAAAAATATTCGGAGCGTGCGACGCGAACCTGGTCTGTCTTTTCTTTCGCTTTTTCATAGAACGTCTTGTTGCTTTCAATAGAAAGGACCTCATATTCGCTAGAAGCGCGGTAATCTTGGAAGCGCTGAATATAGGTGTCTTTCCAGGTGTTTGACGACATTACGAAGTTCTCACCTTCATTCAAGAGATCCACGACTCGCAGAAAGACAATATCGGCAAGGAGACGATCACCCCTTCTCTCCAATAGGCTTGCCAAGGCATCGTATACATCAGGGCTTCGCCAGGCTGCGCCCAGAACAATCAAACCGGACAAGCCTTTTACGGCATCTTCGGTTTCAGATATGTCCTCAAACTTCAAATTGTTCGACAGCCATATCCGCCAAGGGGTATCTATGGGTTTTTCCAGCAAGTATTGTACGAACATCAATTGATAGCGTTCCCGGTTGAAATGGGCTTCCGGGTTGATTCTCAAGGCTTCCTCGATATGTTCGCCAGCAGCTATGACATCTGTCATGTTTTCATAATCTGCGCCATTCTTCAGCCATCGATGCACATAGAAGGTACCGATGTTGGCATGGAGGCGATAACGATGGTCTTCGGGGTTTCCCATGGGGACCAGGGCCTGCTTTTTTAGCTCCATATAGGCCAGCGCCTGGGAAGGGCGGCCAAGTCGGTCATGGGCGACAGCAGCGTCATCCAAGGCGTCTAAGTTATTGGGGTCTTCTTTTAGAATTTTTTCTACCCGCGCCAATCTCATCTCATAGTACAGGTCGGGATAGCGGTCCAGTTGGCCCACCCCAATCTCCAGCACGCCCGGCATTCCCTTTGCTTCTTGTCGCAAGGTATCGCTATCCCAAAGGCATGCTTGAGCTGAGGTATAGAAAAGAAACACTCCCAAAACCAGTCGAATTTTCAAGCCGTTCTCCGCCAGAGACTATTTTGATCCTAGAGTGAAGGCCGCTTTCGATGTAGCCAGGCTCCACAATTGCCATTCTAAACCAATGGGAGCAAAACGAAGGCAGAAATCGTGTTACAGATCCAGCACCAGCGCTTCTCCTTCTGCAAGTAGCGGTGTTGCTGAGCATAGCAATGCGCAACCCTGGGGGGCGGCATCCCCAGTTGCGCCTCGGTGGGTGACGTTTCCAGAGATGATTTTTGTGGCGCAAGTAAGGCATGCCCCTGCGCGGCAGCCCGCATTGGGAGATAAACCGTTTTTTTCAGCCAGATCCAATAGGGTTCCGTCACCCGGTTTCCATAGCGCTTCGGTTCCGGTAGTCTTGAATCGCACCTTCACGGGTTGCGTCTTTTCCTGTTCATCCACAGCGGTGAGGTCGCCTTTTCCAAAGAACTCGTGATGAATCCGCTCTTTAGCAATATTCATGGCTCGCAAGCCTTGGTAAATGTCTCGCATAAAGCCTTCGGGTCCACAGATATAGAACTCATAGTCGTCGAAGGGCAATAAGCTTTTTAACAGAGAAATGTCTATGCGGCCCTTGTCGTGATAGTCCTTTCCCTTTTGATCTGTTTTATCTGGTTGGGAGTATCGTATATGAATGGTCCAACTGGGGCAGACAAGCTCGCTTGACTTCATAAGCTCTTTAAAGGCATGTGTTCTGCCATTTCTCGCGCCGTGCAGAAACCAGAGCTTTCGATAAGGTTGCTTCTGGCAAAGGGTCTCCATCATGCTGATCATGGGGGTGACGCCCACGCCTGCGCTTAACAAAACCAGGGGGCGATGGCTGGTGATATCGGGGACAAAGTCACCCGTGGGTTTCATGGCCTGGATAATGGAGCCGGGATGAATGGTTTTGTGAAACAGGTTTGAGACCTTGCCTGGCGGTTTGTTCTGTCCGCCATCTTCTCGTTTAATGCTCAGGCGATAATAGGGTTCCCCGGGGTTACCCGATAGGCTATAGGCTCTGTAAAGGGTTTCGCCATCCCGCGATGAAACTCGAATTGGGAGAAACTGGCCTGCTGCAAAAGGAGTAAGGGGTTTATTATCCAAGGGTTGAAGATAGAAGGAGCGAATGGTTTCGCTTTCTTGAACCACCCGGGTTACTTTTAACTTTCGCCAGGAATTGGCCAATCGGTTCTTTCGGTTTTTGGCGGCGTCAATCCAAGTTCCAGTTTGGGGAACGGTTAGGGCCTCGCCCACATTGCGCCATTGCAGGGGCATGGCGTTTTGCAAGAGAAGGCCCTCGTCCAGTTTGAGGCGTACAAAGCGTTTGGCTCCGGGAAAGTCCTGTATCCATTCATGTTCCCACAGGATTTCCGCCGAGCCGGTGAGTTGGAGAAGGTCGCCGCTTTCATAATCCATGAACAGTAAACCAGCGACGGGGTTTTTGTGGATATTACCCAGGGTGTTAAAGTGGTTATTGCCGTTGAAGTCTGGGAAAATGAGGGTCTTGGGGTCTTCAAGTTTCACGAAACCGGGTTTGCCGCCCCTATGAGAGATGTCGGCTCCATGGCTTGGGTTTTGGGGATCGTTTTGAAAGTAGGATGCAATAAAGAAGGTTTCTGCTTGTCCAATCAGTTCGGCAACTCGACCTTCCAGTTGAGTTATCTTTTGGATTTTTTGGGTTTGTTTGAAGTTAGGGCGCTTTTCGAAAAGTCTTGGCAGGATATATTGGGGGCAGTTTCCAAAGGACTGGTCAACCTCTATTTGGAAGCCATTTCCCCAGTTAACAACCTTACCCGCCAATCGGTTCCGTCTGCGGCTGTGAGGTTCTAAGCCCAGGAACCCCAGTGGGGTTCCTGGGGTCAGGTGGTCTTCTAGAGGATCGCCAAGGGGAGGACGGGCGTCAATATGCAGTGTCTTGGGATTGGGTGAGTTAATAAATCCTGGCTCGCCAAAAACCACCGACGCCCAGGGTCGTTTCCCGGCGTCTAACCAGCCCACGTAGATCATGGGCAGTTGAGCGAAGAAGTCGCGATGTTGATCCGGCATGTAGCTTCGGATCATTCTGGGCGCATATGACATAACCCGTTCATGCACGCCAAGACGGGTCTGAACTTCCATCTCGCCTGAATGAAACGTCTGTGCTTTTTTCATCTCACTCATGACATCCTCCCATGGGACTCGATTTCTAGGATTTCGAGGCGGTAAACTCGATTCGAATACCACTGCCTGGAATGGCGCACATCATGTGACGACCCGGGCCGCCGTACATGGGCTCTGGTTCGAATTCAACCTCGCATTCCGGCGTATCCTTCAGTTTAGCACAGAGTTCATCCAGGTCTTCCGGGTCCACCGAAAAGGCCAGATGGTGTAGACCAAGGCCACGACGACGATTAAATTCCACTGCATTTTCAGGCTCCTTCACCTGCCAGAGAGCAAGCATCGTCGCCCCATCTGAGACAAAGGCGGCTGGATAGCTTTTGTCTTCACCAACCTTCTCAAAACCCAGCGTTTGAGTAAAAAAATCAATCGTCGTCTCCAAATCCGAAACCGTAAGCGCCACGTGATTCACGCCTTTTGTAATAGCCATATGTCACTCCTTTTATCTGTCTTCTCTAGACCAGTCTTCTTTGAATTTCCAGGATAGGAACGTCGTTGGCGCTCATATCGCGAACACGCATGAGGCCCTCTTCATCAAACTCCCAATGTTCATTGCCGTGGGTGCGATACCACTCTCCTGTTTCGCCATCTTGCCATTCGTATTCAAATCGGACCGAGATCCGGTTTTGGGTGAATGCCCATAACTCCTTCATGAGCCTGTAGTTTTGCTCCTTCTGCCATTTGCGTGTCAGAAATTCGACAATGGCAGGCCTGCCGGAAAAGAACTCACTTCTATTGCGCCATTTGGAGTCTGGCGTATAAGCGAGGGACACTCGTTCCGGGTCTTTTGAGTTCCAGGCATCCTCAGCAGCTTGAACCTTGGCCCTTGCCGAACTGGCAGTGAATGGTGGTTTAATGATAGGCGCACTCATAGAGCTCCTCCTTTGGCGCCAGGGCGACGCCATCCAAAAAATAACTGTTTCTTTAATATGCGGGTTGCCGGTGATGTGCCCCGCACCCTTTTCTATTACAAGGTCTATGCCAGGAATGGAGAGAGCGTGTATTGGCATGGAATAGAGATGGTTAGGAAAAATCGTAAAAAGATGGCGCCATTATGTTGGCGCCGGAATTCTGGCAAAATGCCATTATTTTGGCAATTTTTTAAGACCGGTGGATGCCATGTTTGGCCATTCGAGCCTCCAGGGTGGTGCGTTTCAGGCCTAGGAGCTTGGCCGCACCATTTTCACCGCTCACCCGCCAGCGGGTCTTTTCCAGAGCGTGAAGAATATGTTGGCGCTCACATTCGGCAAGGGTGACAAGAGGCCGTTCTGATGGTGTATTGGGCTGAGAATTAAGAGAATCGCCCAAAACAAGCTTCTCGCCAGGGCTGATAATAACAGCCCGCTCAATCACGTTTTCCAGTTCTCGGATATTACCGGGCCATGGATAGTTGACAAGGGCGCTCATCACCCTCTGAGAAATCAGCTTAACCGGTTTCCCCAGCTTGAAGGAGAACTTGCGGAGAAAGTGTTGGGCGAGTAGTGGGATGTCGTCCTGACGTTCACGCAAAGGGTGAACCTCAATGGGGAAAACATTCAGGCGATAGAAAAGATCCAGGCGAAAGGAGCCTTGCTCAATGCAAAGAGGCAGATTGCGGTTGGTGGCGGCAATCACCCGAACATCCACCTTGCGAGTTTGCGTGCTGCCCAATCGCTCGAACTCGCCTTCCTGAAGAACGCGAAGCAGCTTGGGTTGCAGCTCCATGGGGAACTCGCCGATTTCATCCAGAAATATTGCACCGCCGTCGGCCAGTTCAAATCGGCCAATTTTCTGAGTAAGCGCTCCGGTAAAAGCGCCTCGCTCATGGCCAAACAGCTCGCTTTCAATAAGATTGGCAGGTAAGGCTGCGCAATTCACCTTAACAAGCGCCTTACCCTTGCGTTTGCTAAGGCTGTGGATGGCGCGAGCAATCAGTTCTTTGCCTGTGCCGGACTCGCCTTGAATGAGAACCGATGCATCAGTCGGCGCCACTTGTTCCACCTGGACGAGCACTTTCTTGAACCTTTTGCTCCGGCTGATAATTTCTTCAAAATTATGGGTGAGCTTTATTTCTTTTTGAAGGTATGCGTTCTCTTGTTCCAGACGATTCTTTAACTGCTCAACCTCACAAAGCGCATTTTTTAGAGCCTGTTCGGCTTCCTTCCTTTGTGTAATATCCTTAAAACAAACCACGGCGCCCAGAAGCTTGCCTTCTCGACCTCTAATGGGCGTACTCACATACTCGACAGGAAAGTGTGAGCCATCCTTTCTCCAGAAAATTTCATGATCCACATGGTGGACCTGACCATCGCTAAACGCCGCATAAATAGGGCAATTCTCTGCGGGGTAGGGTGCATGGTCCGCATGGGAATGGTGAATGATATCGTGCTGTGACTTGCCCACCAACTCTTCCTGGGTATAACCAACCATTTCAACAGCGGCTTTGTTGACGAAAGTTGTAAATCCCTGACAATCCAATCCGTAGATGCCTTCTCCCGTGGATTGCAAGATGAGTTCGTGGGTTTGTTCCAGAGCCTCCAGCATTTCATGGGCTTGTTGGTTGCGTGTCGATGGGTTCATTATTGCTCCATTTTAATAGGGCCGCACAACAGCTTATATTTTACCGCAACCTTGAAAACAAGTAGGAGTTGAATCTAGGATTCCTGTTTTAGCTGCACCAACTGAATGAGGTTCCCGCAGGTGTCGTCTAATACTGCCATGATCACTTCATCCATCTCAACAGGTTCCATGGTAAAGGCGACGCCCAACCGTTTGAGCCGCTCAAATTCGGACCGAATATCATCTACGGTGAATAAGGTGGTTGGAATGCCTTGATCGAAAATGGCTTTTTGAAAGGTCCGTGCAGCAGGGTTCTGGTTTGGCTCCAATAAAAGCTCGATGTCGCCGGGTCCATCTGGAGATACAACTGTTAACCAACGGAACTCGCCCAGGGGCAGATCCTTGTTTTTAACAAAACCCATGATCTCGGTGTAGAATTTCAAAGCTTTGTCTTGATCGTCAACGAATATACTGGAAATACTGATTTTCATAGAATGCTCCACTGTAGTTGGCTTAATTGATGGCCCGAATTGGAAAGGGCATGATTATTTTCATACCGGCAGCTCGGGTCTGACGGTGAAATAGAGATCTGATAATCATCCCCACAAATTGAATTTAAGGCAAGCAAATTTTTGGAGATTTTCATTGCATTCTGAATTTGCGGCTTTGAGAGGTCTGTTTTAAGGAAGTTATGCCAAAAAAACAAGTTGTACAGAAAGGGCGCTGTTACTTGTCCTTCCCTGAGATAAAGAGGAATGCGCCCCATTTGTCCAAGGCGAGGTACTCTGGCTGCCACTGCAATTGTTGAATGAGTTCGGTTTTCAACTTGCCGTTTTGAATGCGAATTCTGGCCAGAGTGCGATCTCTGGGACCGGTGATCCAGAACCGGTCGCTTAAAGGGATGCGCTCAGCCTGAAACGGCGTGAAGCCAAGATCCGCCGTATCTGCAAGTATGGGACCTCCATCCTCCAATTTCGCCAGGTAAAGAAATGAAGCCTTGTTTTCAAGTTGTGGCTCGCTGCCCACGAGTAGGGCGTGGTCTTGGGTGCGGTTGAGGTGGAGT
This sequence comes from Holophagae bacterium, assembly GCA_050294955.1. Lineage (GTDB taxonomy): Bacteria > Acidobacteriota > Holophagae > Acanthopleuribacterales > Acanthopleuribacteraceae > JBNKOV01. Next base: position 9,847 of record JBNKOV010000025.1, on the reverse strand, counting down.
TGGCGGGTGAATACGTCTTTTGAGCCGCCCGTTCCCAAGTGAAGGCTTTTAATCACAGGTGTGCTTTCCATGCCGTAACGCACGATTTTCTGGTGGGGCGATTGATAGAGATATAGGGCGCCTTCGTCCCGTCGCCAGGCGAGGCTTGATACGTGAACCCCCGTGCCCTCGTGGGGCAGATCAATAAAGCGGAAAGGTCTTAAAACGGCGTCTTCCTTGTGATAGACCACCACAGCCAGGGAGTAGTTTCCTCGGCCTTTTTTGGATGCAACGCCCACATAAAGCGCTTTCCCGTCCTGGCTCCAGCACAGGCTCAAGCCTTCACGAATCTCTTTAGGCAGAGTTTCGGTTTGGGTTATGCTTAAGTTTTGTAAGTCTACAAAAACCAGTTTTGGCGGCTGTTTGGGAGAGTCGGACCCCAGGATGGCAAGATGCTTTTCGTCTGGCGTTTGGGCCATGAGCTCAGGTTTGAAATCCTCACCCACAATATCGCGAAAAGTCATACGGTGATCAAGCAAAATTTCTGGGCCCTTCACCTGAAGATGCAGAAGCTCGCTGTCATTTTCGTCGATTGCCAGCAATACCTGAGTTTTGTTGAGGTAGGCGAGGTCTCTAATGGATGCGCCAACTCGAATTTCCGATAGGAGTCGGAGCTGAGAATCCTCAACTCCTAGCACCATAAGCCGTTGATCGGTGGGGTTGGCAGAAAATACTTGGGCTATGTCGGACGTTTTTTGTTTGGACGGATACCACTTGTGGCCTTCTTCTAGCTGGTTTATCTTCCGATCAACAAAATCTTTAAGGCCATCAGCGGTATAGCTGTCAGGAGTGAAGAGGGTCTTTGGGCCGCTAATGTGCAGCCTACCGCTTTCCATCTGGAATTTCAAACCCTCTAGTTTAGTGTTCTTTGTGAGTAATTCCAAACGCTGGGTGCGATTGGTCATTTGGGGCAGCTCTCGGTCAGAGTAGATTTCCATCCGAAAAGACTCTCCCCCGAGAGTCATGTTCAACTTGTCAAAGCCCTGCAGAATGGGGCTATTGTTGTCGAAAGGGTTTATCTTCAGTCTTAGGTTTAAAAGGTTTTTAAGCGACAAAAGGTCCAGTTTCTCGAATGCTGCTAAATAGGTTCTGGGGAAAAGAAAGAACTCCCTTTCGTTTAGAATTAACCAAACCCAATCTTCCCCATCGGTGAGGGCTTTCCAATTAGAGGTTGGCAGGTATTGCCAGCCATTTTGGGTGAGCTTCATCTCAAAACGGGCCGGAGGACGCGCCAGTTTCAATCCGCAGAATAACAGGTTTTCGCCTACATCCCTGCCCAAGAGGAAATGCTGAATTTCCCCTTTCTCCATACCCTGGAAAACCATTTCTCCAGAAGGTAGTTCGGCGAAATCGGGGATGAGATTTCGGATCTTTCGACCGTCGATGGCGTTCAGGTTCGCAAAGATCCGAAAATCACCTTGTTCGGGTATGAAATTTGTACATATAGCCGCCAGCGAATCCTGCTGTTCCTGGAACTGGGTTCTGAAATAATAGCCAATAAACACTGCTGCAAGAACCATGGCGAGAAAGCCGCGCCATTTCACGTGATCCTTTTCAACCTTCTCAAACTCGGAGCCGTCGTATCGGACTTCTCGGGTATTGTCAGCCATTTGCGCTTTCAGATCGGCGAGAGTGCGATATTGCTCGCCGTAGGTTTCCTTTTCCAGTTTATGGTCAAAATAATGCCAGGCCAGATTCCGTAGTCGCTTGCTGTGGCTGGATTTGAGTTGGTCCATCTCCTTTTGAACTTTAAGGATGCCTTTATCCAGCATCTGAAGACGATCTTGAAGAGGCTCCCATTGCGCCCGCAACTGAGAGATCTGCTCTTTCAGATCCTTCTCCATGCCGCATATCTGCTCCGAAAGACTGCTTGCTTTGCTTTCAAGCAGGGGAAGGCTCTCCTCCACGGAATCCTTTTTCAGCCTTAGCTTACTGCGCATCTGATCTTTCTGGTATTCAATTTTCAAATGAAGCGCATTCAGATCCTGCTTGGGTCCGTTAAGCATTTTCTCGAAACGTCGCTCTAATTTGGACTTGCAAGAGAGAAGCTCCAGGTCTTCGTTGTGAACCCGTTCCCACTCATCTGTAAGCGCACGCAATCGATCTTCCAACTGCCTTATCAGAATATCGGTTGAATGAAATTCCTTGCCCATGAGGTTGAAACGTTCTGGGAGATTGCCTTCCTTGAAAATCTGGCGGCCAATATCCTCTAGCAGTTCGTCTCGTTTAACCAGCAATTGTTTTTTATGATAGAACTTTTTATCGTACAATTTAGGGCTCCGGCATAGCCGGGATCCGGCTACTGATGCCTGATCATAACGCACTTACCCCTATCGCCAAAAGGCAATATTCGATGAATTGGGGACAGAGGAAGAAAAAAGAGCTTTCACCCACCTTTCTTTGGGCTGTAACCTGCTTTTTCCCTGATAGTCCACCGTTAATCCGCAGGATGCGGACAGGGGTGTTGGCCCCTGTCCGCTCCCTTTTGTTAGAATCGGTATCGGCAAGTAAGGGTTCCATTCAAGTCGGGATCGCCGCCCGGACTGAGACGGTTGGCTCCAAAGTTGCTGATGTCAGGTACAACCACGGTTTCTCCCAGGAGATTTTTGAGGGCAATTGCGAATTCGAAACCCTTCCAGTTCAAAGAGTACTTCAGGTTTAGAAGTGTTTGGTCGCTGACGGCTTCCCGCTCGCTTACATACCGAACTGAACCGCCGAGACGGTGAAGCTCGCCAATCTTAAGGGAACTGCCAACCGAAAGGTTCCATTCAGGTACGAAAATGGCAGTCGCATCGGACTCAATGACCTCATTTCCTTCCTTTTGCCAAGCGAGATTGGCGAAAAGTTTCCCGGCTTTCCAGGCCCTTTGCCAGTCCATCTCTAAACCGTAACGGGTGAAGTTGCCGCTATTATTGAAAATGGAGCCCGGGGCGTTTGGATTGGCAATCCGAGATATGAAGTCCTTTGCGTTGAGACGGTAAGCATTCACAACAAAAAGGTTATTGGTCCATGCAACGGTCCAGGCCAGGTCCATGCTCTCTAAACGTTCCGCTATCAACTGGGGGTCGCCGGAGATCACAAATGGAATAGCGATGGAGGTCTGAATGAAATTAGGGGAGTTAAACCCCACGGAGTACAGTAGTTTAAGGGATTGTTCGTCATTTATCTGGTATACTAGCGAACTGCGGGGGGTGATGTCGCTTCCGGAGCGGTCGTTATCAGTAAATCGCGCCCCTAGCAGGAATCGCCATTTCTCCCCTTTGAAGTCTAATTGGCTGAACAGGGATGTTTCCTGGCTTTTTTGAGGAGTCATCGTGACAATTCTCTCCAAGTCGTCAGATAGTGGCGTATTGCCATATTCACCGGAAGAGCGCCTCTCATAATCCACACCATTCAGGAAGTGGGTTTTTTCACCGAATTTGTAGTCAAGATGGGCTCCCGCCCGCCAGCGAAAGTTGTCCCTTCCGCTGTTGGCAAATTCCTGAACACCGTCCTCCCTGCCATTAAATAAATTGGCAGTTGGAATCTCTAGGAAGAAATTGTTGTAATCGGCAAATGTTTTGAGGCTATAATTTTCGCCTTTAAAGGTTTGTTCCAAGTGGATCAGCCAACCCTGGTATTTTAATTCGGCTTCATTTACTATGGAAGCTGCTGCCGCCAAACCATTCGCTCCGGATTCGAACACATGGGCCATGGCCTTGAAACCCTTGCGGTTGTATTGACCCATGAAGGACGAGGAAGATTTGAAACGGTATATCTCGCCTTCTAATGGCGTGTCCGATGGATAGAATGGCGGGGGGTTGCGTGTGTTGTAGAAACCCTTGTAGCCATCGTCCTCGCGAATTTCCATGGAGAGGCTTAATGTGCCTTCACCTGCATCCCAACCGTGGTAAAAGCCCCCATTTACCATGCTGTTGCTGCCTCCCTGAGCTATTATAGAGCCGCCTTTCGATTTTCGAGTGACCACATTCACAACGCCCCCAGTTGCATTGGTGCCATAGATCACGCCTCCGGGGCCTCGGATAACCTCTATATGGCTTACCGCCTCAAAGGGGATGCCGGAAATGACATTGTCTCCATGACTGGACTGCCAGTAGGGGACGCCATCCAACATAAACAGAACTTTTTGATTGAAGCCCTCAATCAGACCGCGAATCATAAGGGCAGTGGTGGCAATTTCTGAATCGTGGGTTACCAGCCCCGGAATGAAGGCGAGCATGTCGGCTACGGTCTCCAGGCCCAGTCCTTCCATGTCTGAAGCGTCGTATCGGGATACGACGGCAGGCGTATTGAGGATGCTTTCCGATTTGTTGGAAACTACAGAAACCTCAAGATTAAGCAGTTCCTTGAGGGACATGTCCATAAAATTATCTTTCGGATCTTCCATGGACAAGACAGGAAAAGAACAATAGATCAGGAATAAGGCAAAGCTCCGCCAGTGGTCAATTTTCATAATTTAAACCCCTATTGAGAATTACCACCAACATGTCTAATTCTAACACCTGTCTAAAATGTATCACGGCGGGGTATTTTAATCAATAGAGGTTTTTGGCGCAGGTCTTTATTTTTGGGTGTATGCTGATAATTTAGCAACTTAATGATTTTACGTTAGTCAGGCCGCTTGGTCCTTGAATGCACAGAGGTTGTTGGGATGCCTGGATCCAAGAGTGGTCCGGACCCTGGGTGGGTCCGGTTAATAGGTCTATATTCCAAGGGTTTATGGTTTTCTTCTTCTTCTTGGGTATGTAAAGGTCCGTGATGGTGCCTTCAAAGGCTTCTGCAGCGAGTCCCATGGTTTCAGAAAGGGTCGGGTGGGCGTGAATTGTCAGGCCGATATCAGTGGCGTCACAGCCCATCTCAATGGCCAGCCCAGCTTCCGCAATCAGTTCCCCCGCGTTGGGGCCTACGGCTCCTGCTCCCAGGATTCGATCTGTTTTCTCGCAGAACAGGAGTTTGGTCATGCCGTCGTCGCGTCCAAGGGCCAGGGACCGTCCGCTGGCCGCCCAGGGAAAAGCGCCTTTGCCGTAGGGGATACCCTGCTTTTTTGCCTGTTCTTCGGTGAGGCCGACCCAGGCAACCTCTGGGTCAGTATAGGCTACGCTGGGGATAACGGATGCTTCAAAACAGGTTTTCATGCCGAAAGCCGCTTCTGCGGCTACCTTTCCTTCGTGAGTGGCTTTGTGGGCCAGCATGGGTTCACCTGCAATGTCGCCAATAGCAAAGATGTGAGGCACATTGGTGCGTTGTTGCTGATCAACAGGTACAAAACCACGGTCGTTTACTTCAATGTTAGCTGCCTCAGCGCCTATTCGGGGGCCATTGGGGCGCCTGCCTACTGCGACGAGAACTCGATCAAACAGACCCTCTCCAGCGTGTTTGCCATCAAAAACGACGCGTAATCCTTGATCTTCCGATTTGACTTCCTTGACCATGGTTTCTAGGAAGATGTCCTTATAGCGTTTTCCAATTCGCTTTTCCAATGGCCGGACCAAGTCGCGGTCACAGCCGGGAATGAGGCGGTCCATAAGTTCGACCACGGTGATTTCTACGCCCAAGGCTTCGTAGACCGTTGCCATTTCAAGGCCAATGATGCCGCCGCCGATTACCAGCATGGATTTGGGAATATCGGTCAATTCAAGAGCGCCGGTGGAGTCTATAACTCTTGGATCGTCATAGGGGATGCCAGGGATGCGAGCGGGTTGCGATCCCGCAGCGATAATGGCGTTTTTGAAGGAAACGACTTTTACGTCGTCTCCGTTTTTGATCTCCATCTGATGCGGGGAGGTGAAGCGGCCAATGCCTCGGTGAATATCTACATTTCGGCGATTCGCCATTTGGGAAAGGCCGCCGGTGAGGCGTTTGACCACGCTTTGTTTCCAGTTGCGAAGCTTGTCCAGCTCAATTTTCGGTTCTCCAAAGACCAGACCATGGTCTTTGAAATATTCTACTTCATCAATGATTTTGGCTGCATGAAGCAACGCTTTGGAGGGTATGCAACCCACATTCAGGCATACGCCGCCAATATCGGCGAAGCGTTCGACCATGGCGGTTTTCATTCCAAGGTCTGCGCTTCGGAAGGCTGCTGTATAGCCGCCAGGGCCTGATCCCAGAACCAACATGTCGAAATCAAAGTTGTCAGACGCTGGCAGGGTCTGATGGGCAGGAGCCTTTGTCGCGGTTTGTTTTATTTCCGATGATTGCTGCGGTTCAGTTGTGGATTCGATGGAGCCTTCATCGGTTTCAAGGCGGGCGACAACATCCCCTGTGGAAACAGAACTGCCGGTTTCAACAAGAATCTCTTTAACAATACCCGCCTGAGGAGAGGGGACGTCCATAGATGCTTTTTCGGTTTCAACCGAAATGATAGGGTCTTCGGCTTCTACCCGGTCACCTGGCTTTGCGAGAATTTCTATGACATCCACATTGGAAAAATCGCCCATGTCAGGCACTTTGATATCGATCATATTGCTCATTTTTGGAACCTCCCCTACAACAAGAGGCGGCGAAGGTCTGAGAGAACGCCGCTTAGATAGGTCGTGAACCGTGCGGCGTCTGCACCGTCGATAACCCGATGGTCGTATGATAAAGACAGCGGCAGCATGAGTCTGGGCTGGAACTCCCCATCCTGGTACACGGGTTTAATGGATGAGCGAGAAACACCGAGAATCGCCACTTCAGGAGCATTGACTATGGGAGTGAAAGCGGTTCCCCCAATGCCTCCCAAGCTTGAGATGGTGAAGCAAGCGCCTTGAATATCCGTAGGCTTCAGCTTTCCGTCTCGGGCTTTTCCGCTCAGTTGAGCGAGCTCTCCGGCCAGGTCATAGAGGCTTTTTTTATCAACGTCACGGATAACGGGTACTACCAGGCCATTAGGCGTGTCTACGGCAACCCCAATGTGGCAATATTTCTTGAGAATCAAGTTCTCTCCGGTTTGGTCCAGTGAAGCGTTGAATTTAGGAAATGTTTTCAGTCCTGCTGCTGCTGCCTTGAGCAAGAAACCCAGCGGCGTGAGTTTAAGTCCCTTTTTGGCAGCTTCTTCCTTGTGAGCTTTGCGGAAGGCTTCCATTTCAGTAATGTCGGCCTCGTCAAATTGAGTGACATGAGGGACATGAAGCCAACTTCGGTGCAAGGAAGCTGCTGATAATTTGGGAATACGGCCCAGGGGACGGGTCTCTACTTCACCAAATTTAGAAAAGTCGATTACAGGCATAGGAGGTAGTGCGGATCCTCCGACCCCTCCCGCGTTGGCTGCGCGATTCAAGGCCGACTTCACAAATCCCTTAACATCGTCTTTGGTAATTCGACCTTTGCGGCCCGTACCATTAACCTGGTGCAGGTCAACACCCAACTCCCTGGCGAAGCGCCGGACAGAGGGACCGGCATAGGCTGGTCTCTGGGTGGAAACCTTTCCGGGAGGCGTTGGCAAGGCGGGCGGCTTTTGGATCTTCACTTCCTGAGGCGCAGGGGCCTGGGCGGGCTTTTCCTCCGATTTTTTGGGCTGTTCTTCTTTTGCTGGAGGGGCAGCGTCCTCTTCAGCGGCGTTGGATGCTTCAATCTTTGCAACCACTACGCCTTCAGAGACCTGGTCTCCCGCCGAAATCAACACTTCCCGGACCACGCCGGAGAAGGGGGCGGGTATGTCCATCGATGCTTTTTCGCTCTCCATCACGATAAGTGAATCGCCTTCGGCGACGGTATCTCCGGATGAAACCAGAACCTCAACTACGTCTACCGCATCAATGTCGCCAATATCAGGGACGCGGACTTCCTCAATTTTTGCCACGACAACAACCTCCTGTTCGTCTGTGGAACCTGAACTCAAGCTTGGTGATTATACCGACGTTGGATCAGGCGCATCTGCATCGATTCCCAGTTTCTTTATGGCTTCGGAAACGCCGGAAGCAGGGTAGGCGCCTTCATCGCACAGGGCTTTCAAAGAGGCGACCACTACATGGCGAAAATCCACTTCAAAGAATGAACGAAGCGCGGCTCGCGTATCGCTTCTGCCAAACCCATCGGTTCCCAGAACCGTGTAGGGGTGGGGAACAAATGCGCGAATCTGATCGGCAAACGTCTTCATATAATCTGACGCTGCAATAACCGGACCCAGGTGATTGGACAGGGATTGAGTAACATAGGGAACTTTCGGCTCTTCTTCTGGGTGAAGTCTGTTCCAACGCTCAGCTTCCAGACCGTCTCTTCGCAATTCGTTGAAGCTGGTTGCGCTCCAGACATCTGCTGAGATGTTGTACTCTTCTTCAAGAATGGCTGCGGCTTTTTCAACTTCGCGAAGGATGGTTCCCGATCCCATCAAGGCCACTTTCAATTCTTTTTCACTACCAGACTTTAGCAGATAGAGTCCTTTGCGGATGCCCTCTTCTACGCCTTCAGGCATGGGTGGATGAGCATAGTTCTCGTTCATGGTGGTAATGTAGTAAAAAATGTTTTCCTGGTCTCGATACATCCGGCGCAGACCGTCCTGGAGGATGACCACCAGTTCATAGGCGTATGTGGGATCATAAGCTATGCAATTGGGAATGGTCCCTGCGGCCAGGTGGCTGTGTCCGTCCTGGTGTTGCAGACCTTCGCCATTCAACGTGGTTCTGCCTGCGGTTCCGCCGATAAGGAAGCCTCTGGCGCTCATATCCCCAGCCGCCCAGGCCAAGTCTCCAATTCTCTGGAATCCGAACATAGAGTAGAAAATGTAGAAGGGGATCATGGGCGTATCGTGATAGCTATAAGACGTCGCTGCGGCTATCCACGAACTCATGGCGCCTGCTTCATTGATGCCTTCCTGAAGAATTTGACCGTCCCGAGCTTCTCGATAGGGCGCTATATGGCCAGAGTCAACGGGTTTGTAAAGTTGACCGACGGATGAGTAGATGCCCAACTGACGGAACATGCCTTCCATGCCAAAGGTCCGCGCTTCATCAGGGACAATGGGAACTAGATGTTTCTTCAGGTTCTTGTCACGGGTCAGGGTTGTGAGGAAGCGAACAAATACCATGGTCGTTGACATTTCCCGATCACCGCTGCCCGTCATCAGGTTTTGGAATGAATCCAAAGATGGCGTCTCGAGTGAAACGCCTCCCCGCCTCCTTGCCGGAAGGTAGCCCCCCAATTCCTTGCGCCGTTCGTGAAGATATTTAATTTCAGGACTGTCCTCGGGTGGCTTATAGAATGGGGTGTTCGCCAGTTCTTCGTCTGTAATGGGGATGTGGTATCGGTCCCTAAATTCTCTAAGAGCGTTTTCGCCCATTTTCTTTTGGCTGTGAGTAATGTTCTGTCCCTCGCCAGCTTCGCCCATGCCATAACCCTTCACCGTCTTGGCAAGGATAACTGTAGGTTGGCCCGTGTGCTTTACCGCTGACGCATAGGCGGCGTACACCTTATTTGGATCATGGCCGCCTCGATTGAGGCGCCAGATGTCCCGGTCGCTCAGGTGGGCCACCATCTCTTTTAACTTGGGGTATTTTCCAAAGAAGTTTTCTCGAACAAACTCGCCGCTTCGGCTAGCCTTGTAGGTCTGGTATTCGCCGTCAACAACTTCCGCCATGCGCTTTTGGAGCAGGCCCTCGTGATCTCTGGCCAGGAGAGGGTCCCAGTTTGAGCCCCAGATAACCTTGATCACGTTCCAACCTGCGCCCCTGAAAACGGCTTCCAGTTCTTGAATAATTTTTCCGTTGCCACGAACAGGACCATCCAGGCGCTGGAGGTTACAATTTACCACAAAGATAAGGTTGTCTAGTTTCTCCCGGCTTGCTAGGGAAATGGCTCCCAGTGATTCGGGCTCATCCATTTCTCCGTC
>JBNKOV010000024.1:0-18551 GCA_050294955.1 Holophagae bacterium | reverse complement strand
AGCGTCAACCTCCCCGCCTGGCACGACCAGCACATCATATTCTGGGGCATTTTCCATGCAAAATGTTGGAACAACCTTCATATTCATAGTGGTAACGATGGGTTCCAGAGACACAGCAACCGTAGACGCCTCAAATCCGCCTTGCCCAAATACTTCGTAGGGGCCAGTAAAATCAATAATTTGAACGCCGTCGAACACCAGAATTCCAACTTTTGGTTTCGCCTTCTTCTTTTGCTGCATAACACCCTCCAGAACGGGCCTATCATATCATAAAGGGTCTATCTTTTTGCACTGCCCTTTACCAATCTGAAGAGTTTTCACAGACCTATTGCGTTGGAGGGGACGGGTAGCCCCCTCTTTATTGTAAGTTAAAGCTTAAACTGGTATTTGACGGAGGCGAAAAAGGTCCGATCCGGACCTCCAGGCGCCCTCGCAACGTTGGCTCGTATGTATTCGGGATAGGTGTATGACTCGTCTGTAAGATTCTTCACCCATGCCGAGAAAGTCCAAGAGTTTACATCGTAGAATACGCCCAAATTGGCGAGGGTGTAGGCGTCGATAGAGCCAGAACCGTCAAGTTGAGATACGAAATCCCTTTTTCCAATATACTGAGCGGAAGCGGCGAATTTCAGACGATCCCATTTGTAATGCCAGGCCGCGTTAGCCGTAAAACCTGCAATTCCAGCAAGATCTGAGTTGTCTAGCTTGTTTTCTCCGTTTTTATAGGAGGCAGCCAGGAAGGCCTCATGCCGGGCGTGAATCGCTTTAAATTCCATTTCCACGCCATCAACCTTCTCGCCTTCAGAATTGTAGTATTCCGCGCCATTGGGATTCACAATGGCTGCGCGGCGAGCGATCAGGTTATCGATCTCCAATTGGAACGCATTTATTCTCAGTGCATAATGGTCCTTAATGTGAAAATCAAAACCCAAATCGATCGTTGCGATCAACTCTCGATGGAGACCCGGATCTCCCCACAACACGCCGTTTGTCGCCGCATATTTTTCAAAGAAATCGGGGTTGCGATACGCCTCTCCGTAAAGCAGCTTCACGTAGGCCTCTTCCGCCATTTTGAAAACCACGCCCAATCGGGGCACCGTTTCCGTGTCCTCTGCATCGCTATTGTCGTTGAATCTCGCTCCAGCAATGAGAGTTGCCCTATCGTTAGGCTTGTAGAAGCACTGAGCGTAAACGGAAAGATCTTGCGTGTCGTAGGTTTCAAGATAGGCGCTGAACGGGCTTATGGCCCCGTCCGACTTGAAAATAAAGGGGTAGGGATCAGTTGAAGAGTCCTCATAGACTATCCCTGTGATAAAACTGGCCTTTTCACCCAGTGGCACGGAATACTGTATTTCTCCGCCAAGAATGCCAGATTGAGACTTGGTGAGAGTGTCTGTATCCCGTCCCAAGGCGGCGTCCGCAGGGAAATGACCAATGTCAAAATCCTTGCTCACTTCATCGTAGCGAAGACGAAATTGAAGTTCGCCAAGGCTTAACTCTTTTTCATACAGCAGGTCGAGATAAAAACCTTCGAAGAGGTTCTTTCCTGTCCAATTATTTTCAGGCGTCAAGCCCCATTTATTCTTTTCCTGCTTGAACCATGAGGCGTTAAAAGTGAAACCCTTGTTGCGCCATTCCACGAAAAGATTGGTGGTGTCGTTGAAATAATCAAGATCAACAAGCTCCCTTCCGCCGCCGCTTGGTTCATCCAAGACGCCCGTGTAGGGGTAACCATTGTCTTCACTCCAGGTTCCGCCAATACTCCAATCACCAAGCTTGGTCTCGGCCCGGTGAAAGAACCGGCCCTCAACCTTATCATAGCTGCCGCCTTCCAATTCCACAAGGGTGGCTTCACCCTGCCTCTTGGTGATGATGTTAATGACGCCTGTGAACGCATTCGTTCCGTAGAGAGCGGAGCCCGGGCCGCGAACGACCTCTATTCTTTCAATGGCCGCAATGGGCACTTGTTCCAAGTGAAAGGAACCGTTAACCTTCTCAAAAGATGGGTGGCCATTTATCATGAGCAGAACTTTGTTATTGTAATGTGACTGACGCACGCCGCGAAAATTAACAGTAGTATAGCCAAAGTAACTTTCCGTTAATTCTACGCCTGGCAGATATGACAGCGCTTCCGCCAGCGATCTAACTCCTTTATTTTCTAAATCTCTTGCTGTAATAACACTTACAATCGCTGGGGACTCTGACATGCTTTCTTCTTGTTTACTAGCTGTGACAATAGTCATGTTCAACAACTGCTCCAGAGACAACTCTGACAGATCGCCTGTTTCGTCCTGTCCTAAAACAAATGTAGCTATTACAAGACATGCAAAGGCAATCGCCCGGTTTCTTCGGCTGGTAGCCATACCGACCTCCTTTATTAGGGTGGGGGGGTGAAAAAGGTGCGGTTCTTCAGTTAATTGGGAGGATAAGCTCGCGAGTGCGATAAGGGTGGGCTGAGTGGGGGGAGTGAAGCTCAATGAGAGTGGGGAAGCGCGTTTTAATTAAAGAACGCATATTGAACTCCTGGTATTAATAACGACACTTCTTTAGTATATCTTGATAATGAACCCGTCAATGTTTCAGAAAACTTGAACAACAATTCATTTTCTCACATAATACAAAAGCCCTCAAAATAAAGGAAGGATTCTACCTGGCTCCGCCGACCCATCTGCGTTTCTTATTTTATTTATTCAAGTTGTAACCGCCAAGCTCCTGTCCTCCTGTTCCCCAGGATCGGTTGTTGCTCCAAAGAGAGCGTAAAGCAGGGGGAGCACAAATAAAGTGGCAAAAGTAGACGTAATCATTCCACCAATAATTACCACCGCCAAGGGTTTTTGAATCTCGGCGCCCACACCAGTGTTGAAAGCCATGGGTATAAAACCCAATGCGGCTGCTAGACCAGTCATCAGTACAGGGCGCAACCTGGTTTTGGCAGCTTCTTTGATCGCCACCAGTGGCGGATGCCCTAATTGAGAGAGTTGCACAACCCTCGAAACCAACACCATATCTCCCAAAACTGCTACCCCGGACAGGGCAATAAACCCCACGCCTGCCGAGATGGAAAATGGCATATCTGCAATCCATAACGCAGCCACGCCGCCCACTGCCCCAAAGGGGACACCCGTAAAAATACGTAATGCATTGGACAGATGACCGTAGGTAAGGTAAAGAAAACAAAAAACTAAAAGGAAGGCAATGGGGACAACGACCATCAATCGCTTCTTTGCTCGTTCTAAATGTTCAAACTGCCCTCCAATGACGATGTAATAGCTTTCTGGTAGATCAATTTTATCCAAAGCTGACCGCAGCTCCTTTACAAAGGAGCCCAGGTCCGCACCACGGACATTGGCTTGCACAATCAGACGGCGCTTAGCCCACTCTCTCTGGATGGTGGAAGGACCCTCAACAACCTTAATGGAAGTAACTTGAGACAAAGGAATTTGAGCCCCTTCAGCGGTAGGCAGAAGAATCTGGCCAATGGAATGGGCTGAGAGCCGGGATTCATCGTGGAGACGAAGAACCAGATCAAACCGTCGTTGTCCCTCGATCACTTCACCAATCCTACGAGTTCCCAAAGATTCGATCACTTCCAAAACTTCCCCAACAGGAATACCCACGCGTCCTGCGGCTTCCCGATCCACATCAATTGACAACATGGCCTGGCCGGTTAATTGTTCTACCGTAACATCCACAGCGCCGGGGATTTTGGAAACTGCCTGTTTTATGGCCTCGCCCCCGAGACGAAGCGCCTCAAAATCATCGCCAAAAAGCTTGATGGCGAGATCTCCCCTAGTCCCTGCCAACATTTCATTTACCCGCATTTCAATGGGCTGAGTGAAAATACTGCGCATGCCCGGCATCCCATACAAAGTTGCAGCCATAGATTCCATTAATGCATCCTGAGTTTCTCCTCGGGTCCATTGTGACCTGGGCGTTAGTGTTATGAATACGTCGGACACCTCCAATCCCATAGGGTCCGTTGCGACCTCGCCAGACCCGGTTCTTGTCCACACATGAGCGATTTCGTCTGGATATTGTTCCAATAATAACCGCTCTATTTGCAAACCGTAACGAACAGATTCCTCCAGGGAGACTCCAGCCATTCGCACCGTGTTAATGACAATAGCCTGCTCTCTGAGCCGAGGTGTGAACTCCCCTCCTAAACGAGGCGCAGAGGCAAGGGCTGCGATGACCAGCATCGCCGCAGTTGCAATGACCCAAAGCTTCCAGCGAAGTGCAAAGTCAAGCATTTTCCCGTAAAGGTTTTCCAGCTTCTTCATGCCGGACCGTTTTTTGGGGCCGCCCTTTTTCAACACATAACTGGCCAACACTGGCATGAGCGTAACCGATATTATCATTGAGCCGATCAGTGCAAATATGACTGTGAGGGCCATGGGACGAAACAATTTCCCTTCTACTCCCTCAAGAGTAAGCACCGGCAGGTAGGCAACAGCAATGATCAATTCGCCGTATAGGGTGGGTTTCCTAACCTCGATAGCTGCATCTCTCACAATCTCTACCACGCTGCGCCCAGTGTGATCTTCCTCAAGCCGCCTCGATGCGTTTTCAACTATTATTACCGAGCTGTCCACTACCAGGCCAAAATCGATAGCGCCCAGACTCATTAAGGTGCCAACAATTCCAAATTGCAGCATTGCGTTAAAGGCAAACAGCATGGACAAGGGAATGGCCAGAGCCACAATCAAGCCTGCTCGCAAGTGTCCCAGAAAAACAAACAAAACCGCAATCACCAGAAGCGCGCCTTCCATGAGGTTATTACGCACGGTTTTTAAAACTTGGGAAACCAAATGGTTTCGACTGTAAACGGGTTCCAGAGAGACCGATTTCGGCAAGGTTTTTTTCACTTCTTCTAACCGGGCTTCCAAGAGTTGGGTCACTTCACGGCTGTTTTCACCCATAAGCATGAAACCCAATCCGAGAACCACCTCACCCTGGGCTTCGGCTGTTACAGCGCCGCGCCTTATTTCATGATCAATGCGGACCTCAGCAACATCTTCCAGATAAATGGGGGCGCCATCCACCTGCGCAAGGATCATGGATTCGATATCCTGAATATTGGAAACAAGGCCACGTCCTTGAATAAGCTGCGCTTCTCCAGCTACATTCAGAGAGCCGCCTCCAATGTTTCGATTACCCCTGGCCAAAACTTCAGCAACGTCATCTAGAGTCAGCTCATATTTGATGAGAAGCATGGGATCTACAAGCACGTGATATTGTTTTTCATAACCACCCCAAGTGTTAATCTCCGCAACACCTGAAACCTGAGTCATTTGAGGCCGAATTACCCAGTGATGCAAAGTTCGCAGCTCTTGGGCAGAGAGGGTTTCGCTTTTAACCAGATATTGGAATACTTCCCCTAAACCAGTGGAAACTGGACCCAAGGTTGGAGGATCCAAACCGTCTGGCAACTCTGCAGAGGCAATGCGCTCGCCAACCATTTGGCGAGCCAGGTAAATATCCGTCTCATCCTTAAAAATTACAGTCACCTGAGAAAACCCAAATTTTGAGATCGAGCGCACTTCGTGCAGCCCAGGCAAACCAGAAATAACCTGTTCAAGGGGGAAGGTAATTTGTCGCTCTACTTCCAGAGGAGACAGAGCTGGAGCTGTTGCGTTCACCTGTACTTGGATCGGGGTGGTGTCTGGAAAAGCGTCAAATGGAAGACTATTAAAACTAACCATCCCAATGACGCCCATAACCAAAGTAGCCATCAGTACAACGGGACGATTGTTCAAGCAGAGATCAATGACTTTTGTCAGCATCAGCGTCTCCCTTTCTCAGGAGTCTCTATTTCACAGCAGCCTGCGCCAATACTTCCAGGAAGAACCTCCGTTTTCAGCAAGACCGCGCCAGTAGTCACCACTTCTTCGCCGGGCTGCAAACGACCATCGACAAGAACCATGTCGCCATCTCCTTTGGATTGAACCACCCTGGGCTGATAAAGGCCTGGCTCCAGGCGAACAAAAACGACATACAGATCTCCCACACGCTGTAAAGCTGACCGAGGAACAAGCATCGCCCCGGAAAGGCTTGAAGCTTGGATATAGGCCTGGACAAACTGATTTGCACGAAGCCGCCCACGGGGATTGGAAACCTCAGCTCGGGCTGCAATGGTGCGACTACGCGGATCTACTTCCGAAGAAATCCAGGTCAACTTTCCAGGCCAGGTTTCGCCGCTAGCAGCAACCACCTCCATACTCGCGTCTATGTCGAGGATTCCAGCGTCATTTTCTGGGACCTGGCAGACAACCCACATCAACCGGGTGTCTGCGATCATGCCCAGCGAAGTATCTTCAGTCGCCAAAGCACCGACAACAGCAGGCCTGCGGACCAACGTCCCTTCAATTGGCGCCCTTATGATCAAACGACCCATATCCTCAAGGTCAGAAGCGCCAGCCATGCGCAATACCGAAACTGCCGAACGGGCTTCCGCCCGCGCAGTCTCCAATTCCCGGCGTGCAGTTTCCAATTCCCATTCGGTGGCGATATCCTGCTTTTTCAGAATCTGTTGCCGCTGCAGGTTTGACTCAGCCAATCGCACTCTTTCTCGGGAAGCTTTCAAGTGAGCCTGGGTTTCTGCAATCTGAGCGCTTTCCAATTCAAAAAGCGGATCGCCTTTCTCAACCCAGTCCCCTGCTGAAACATGGATCTGTCGCACAATTCCTGGAATGACCGCCCTGAGATCTGCGGTCCGATCACCATGGAAGTCGATTTGAGCACTGCATGTAATCCCGGAAGCCAAATCTCCCTTTCTTACCAGCTCGGTTTGAATGCCTGCTCGGGCTTCCAAATCAGGACTATTAAAACGGACGAGCCGAAGCTCAATGGCCTCCGCAGTCAATACTTGTGGATTGCAAATAGTGCAAACGGATTCTGGGAACCCATGCTCCTCGCACCAGTCACCTGCTTTTTTGAACTTGGGGATTAACTCCGGATTGCATAAGGTGCATTTGGATTCTGGCACCCCGTGACCTCCGCACCAGTCTGCCAACACTGCCTGACCCATACACTTTGGGCACACTGACTCGGGTAATCCATGCTCCTCGCACCAGTCGCCCTCCGCCTTGAACTTGGAGGCCAACTCCGGATTGCACAAGGTGCATTTGGATTCTGGTACGTCATGATCTCCGCACCAGTCTTTCAACTCGGCCTCGCCCCTACACTTTGGGCACACCGACTCGGGTAATCCATGTTCCTCGCACCAGTCGCCCTCCGTCTTGAACTTGGAGGCCAACTCCGGATTGCATAAAGTACATTTAGATTCCGGTACACCGTGACCTCCACACCAATCCGCCGGTTGAGCGCCCACAACCAAGAAAGAGGAAAGCAAAATCCAACAAGGAAATGATAAGACCCGTTGAAAGCAACGGCGCAAACCCGCCGTATTCTGAAAACCCATACAAAACTCCTTTTTGGCCAAGGCGAAGCAACGGCCAATCTAAATCAATATCTATTTTTCGACATTGATTGAGGAGCGGGGTGGGCGGAAAACATCTGACAAAGCTGCATGGTGCGTTCGGATTTGCCAGTCAGAGATTGGAGGCATTGGATTTTCAACCACCACAGACAGGTTCAAATGGGCAATAACTGCTGATAACAGTCTAGAATGACAATCAGGACAATCCTCAGGACATTCTCGGGGAAAAGACCTGCTATCCTCGTCCTTGGATTGCGCCCATTCTTGGTTGGAAACTTGATTGACTTGACTTATCGACTCGCCCTTACCATCTTCACAAGGACACGAAACACCACAAGTTTCGGTAACCGTGGGAGGCAAACTCACTGGGCCATGTAAACTTGTATGAAGAACCAACAAGACGAGAAGGGGGACCAATAGACTTGAGTCACCCAAAAAAACACCAAATGGCCCACCCTTTTTCATTCTAAATCCCCCCAAATCACGGAAGTTCAGTCTACCACAGAGCGAAAGATGGGATCAAGCTGACACTATGTATCCCCAAGATTACCGGAAATTCAAACCACGCAATAACTAAAAGAACGACAGAACCATCCATTATTTTAATTGAAGACGAAAACCTAAAATGCTAGAATCTATGCAGTCAAATGCCAGTGAAAATCCTTCCCAATGAAGTCAAGGAGATCGGTTTGAACATTCAAATACCAGAAGAACACAAGACAAAGATCCAAAATGCCTATTCAGCCTTTAAGGCTAAGGCTGACAGCAAAACGCATGATGATTTAATGGCCTTGATCCACCAGGCCCATAATGAGCTTCACCAGATGTTGCAAGCCATCCGAAGCGGAGAGCCATTACCCGCCAGCCCCGTGGAAATACCGGAATTGTGCTTTGCGCTCACAGCCTTGGACGCAGCCGCCGAACGCCATGAATTTCCCGAAGATTTTTCATACATATCTGCAGATGGCAATATTTGGGGTTTTGGGAAATATGAAAATTTGGATTACCATTGGGTGGAGGCAGTCACCGAACATCTCCTGCATATTTTTACCCGCACGCCCTTCACAAACAATCCGGTACACACAACCATTGGAGACAATGTAAGCCTTGGAATTATTGGAGATTGGGGAACCGGCTACTGGCAGGGCGCCGATACGCCCGCGGCCAAAATAGCCGCACAATTTCCAGGCCTCAATTTGGACCACACCTTTCATTTGGGAGACGTCTACTACACGGGAACGAAACACAATGAGATTAACAATCTTGTGGAACTTTGGCCCAGGGGACGTTCCTCGTCCTTCGCCCTCAACTCAAATCACGAAATGTACCCCAAAGGATTGGGTTATTTTGAACGAGCGTTGGAACGGTTGTTCACCTACCAAAATGGCTGTAGCTACTTTGTCCTGGAAAACACAAATTGGATGATTATTGGCCTGGACAGCGCCTATCAAGCCACCAAATTCTACTCAAAAGGCAATTTGAGCAGCAGCCAGATTACATGGCTCGAAGGGTTGGCCAGTAGCATTGGCTCTAAAAAAGTCCTGGTCTTGTCTCACCATCTCGGGTTGGAATTGGCTGGAACGCCGACCCCGCTATTTCATCAGGTCACCAATGCGCTGAACCGCACGCCCGATGTTTGGTACTGGGGCCACGCCCACAATGCGGCGGTCTATAAGCCGCAAAATGGATTTCTAGGCAGATGCTGCGGTCATGGCGCCATCCCCTATGGCAACGCGACGATATTGCAAAACAGCGATGCGGTTGAATGGTACGAGTCAACCCCGGCAGATCAGCCCAACCCAAATAATCGGGTGAAAAATGGATTCGCTGTAGTTCGTCTCAACGGTCCCCACATCACGGAACAATTTATCGACGAGGACAGCCACTCCCCCTGGCCACACTGCTGAGAATGGTAAAATAAAATCAGAGGCGGTCGTTTGAACTCGGCTGCCTCTGACCTATGCTCTTTTTTCAGGAGTCAGCCGCACACATTTCTCAAAAGTGGCCCGAGCAAGAATGGCAAGAGAGTCGAAAACTGGCAGAGGAATGATATCCAACCCCTTGATTAGCGGCAATTCGGTGCATCCCAAGACAACGCCTTCCGCATCGGGGTGATTAGCGATAATGCTTCGCAACTCCAAATTCGCTGAAGACGCGGCTGTCCCATCGTTAACACTCATGATAATCTGGGTAAGTTTCTCTTTTTCATCTTCATCTGGAATAATCGATTTAATACCATACTGCTCCAAATATGTCTGGTACAATCCGCCCTCAAGGGTGCTCCTGGTTCCCAAAATCAAAATGCGAGATAACCCCGCCCCTACGACAACCCGAGCTGTTTCTTCCAAAATGTTCAGGATTGGTATTTCCGATTTTTCCACCACCTCATCAATGTGGACATGAGCCGAGTTGCAGGGAATGGCGATAAAGTCCATGCCTGCGTCTTTTAGAAGGCGAACACTGCCAAGCATATAGGGCAATAAAGCGCTGCCAACCCGACCTTCCACATTATCCGGCGATGGAACGTTGTGAATGAGCATTTCAGGGAACTCAAAATTATACCGCGCACCTCTTTCCTGCTGAAACAGTCTGACAACTGCCTGGTAGAACCGGGCCGAGGCGTCAGGACCCATGCCGCCCATGACGCCAACCTTCCGATAGTCCTTCATAAAGAATTCTCCGTTATTTTCTTGAGACCGCTCTCAAGCGCACGAAGGGCTTGTAGAGCAGTTATAGACCTTTATTCCCAGATTCATAAAGCGGATTCATAAGCTAGAAACCAGCCCGCATAACTTCCAGTTTATTCTTTTTTCAAAAAACCAACAACAGAAATTAGCTCGCCCGAGAAAAAGTACCTGGTGAAAGAAAGACGGACAATAACTCCCATCCCAGGCCTGTAGGGTCCCAATAACAGGCCCATCGTCCCCCAATTCGAAGGTAGCCCCGTATTTCCATCCTTAACAAAGGGGATGAACGCTTCAGTTGCAACCCATGACACTCAACACGCTTGGCATGAAGACTGGAAGTTACGCTCCTTCAGATCCTTCCAAAAGCAAGCGCCGCACAGACTGAGCAACCTGGGCAAAATGAGATTCGTCCCCACGGCTCCGAGCAATGATGAGGGCGCCCTGAAAAGCTGAAAAGATGGTCTTGGCAAGGGCCGCTGGCTCTACAGGAAAGTGGAACAAACCAGCTCTTTTGCCCGAGGCCAGGAGCCGAGACAACCAGATCTCGTGAAAAATGAAAAAAGAGGACACCTCTTTTTGGACTGATTTGGGAAGCGATGTAAATTCGCCGCCCAACACACCGCAAAGGCACACCAGCACTGCCCCTTGAGATACAGAGTAAAAGGGCTCCAAATAAGCGTCCAATCTGTGTAGCTCGTCCACTTCGGGATTGGTCTCCAGGTTGTCCAGCAACTGCTTGAAATTTTTGGCGTACCGTTTCACAACCTGAACGCCCAGATCGGCCTTCTTGGGAAAGTAAAACTGGACAGACGCCTTCTTAATGCCCATGCGGTCGGAAATATCCTGGAAGCTAAACGCATTGTAGCCCCGTGTTTGGATTAATTCCTGGGCAATATCCAGAATCTCATCGGCTCTTCCCATTACAATGTCTCTCCCCGCCAGCATCTGGCGTAAAATGGGGCAGTTTCCTCAGGCGCAGCAGCGCCGGGGAAAGAACCCAGATCATGGGTATTGTACCACCCCATTCGGGAATTTCAATGCATCGCCGCCTTCAAACACGCATCCACACTGGGAAATGCCAACGCATGAAACGGCTCCTCCTGTGGTTTAAAATTTTTCCATATAAGGCCGCAAATCCAATTCTTGAGTCCAGCAGGATGAGGGTTGCCTTATGATGTTCAGGTAGGCTTCGGCCAAATCGCCAGGATTCATGCAGACCTCTTCAGGAACCTTGAAAGACTCCTGCGCCCGTTGCCCGCTTATCAGGCCGTCCAGAATAACATGTGCGACATGAATCCCTTGCGGCCCCAATTCGCGGGCCATGGACTGACTCAACCCTCGCAATGCGAACCTGGCCGACGCAAATGGCGTAAAGGCCGCGCCTCCACGAATCGACGCCGTGGCGCCAGTGAAGATGATGGCCCCCTGCTTTCTCGTCAACATATGGGAAACCAGAGGACCGCAAACCGTAACAGCGGTGTAGAACGTATCCCTCCAGACCTTTTCAAAATCCGAAGGTTGGCATTCCGTGAAGCTGCCCCTCACAATGCTGGCTGCATTATGGATGTAAGCGGTAATCGGACCCGTCTCAGCTTCCAATTCATCGATGCGCTTTCGGACAAGCTCTTCTTGAGTCATGTCTACCTGAAACTGGAGAACATCACCTGGAAGCACGCCCTCCAAAGGCGTTCTCAGGAACACAGCAACCTGATATCCCGCCTGACGAAGCCGAAGGACCAATTGTTCTCCAAAGTCAGAACCCTTGCCCATGCCGCCTAGAAGCGCAACCTCCCTGACCTGTTTCATACAGCCTCCTTAGACTCCGATTTTAAGGATTTCCAGGGCAATCGCAACCTGAGTTCCGAAACCGACGAGGAAAAGAACGGTGCGCACATAGGGTATGCCAAAAGTATAAACTACATAGTGCCCAAGACGTACGATGAAATAGAGCATGGCGGGAAACGCAATGGCGTCAGTTGGCGCATCCACCAAATGGGCTGTGAGGATCAGGGCCGCAAAGGCTGGTAAATTCTCCACCGCGTTGGCGTGAGCTTTTTTTGCTCGGTCCGCCCAGGGCGCCAGCGGTTTGGGATCGGGAACTGGGTTGGCCATGGCCGCAAGAATACCGCGAACCGCCATGGCGTTGAGGATATAAGGCGCCCACATTAAAGCAGTGGCAAGCGCTGTGAGAACGAGCCAGTATAAAGGCATAGTCATGATCACACCTCGTGACTGAAATATACCTGCCTGTCGGCAGGCAAAAATTACTTTACCAGTCAATTGGCAGACTGTCAAACTTTTTTTCTATTTTTTCGCCACATCCACGGACAAGGCATTCATCCTTGATTTCTGCAACAGACACCTGCCTTTAACTGAAATCGCCCCAAAACCCAACGGCCTTATCGCAGCCATTCCCACAAGGTTCCCCTTGCATATGCTCGTGTTCCTGCTAAGATCAAGTTATCCAATAGCCCGAGGCTCACTCGAGCAATTTCTTTATCCGTGTTGTAGGAGTATGAGATGACTAAAATACGACTTTCCGTTCTTGCCCTGGTCCTACTGACCCTGGCTTGTTCTAAAAGCGAGGCGCCAGCGCCACAGGCGGAGAAGTCCCCTGAACCGGCTGCTCAAGCCCAAGAATCCAGCTATGAGCTGGTGAGCGCCGAAACTGACATCAGCTTCCTGATTGTATCCAACAGCGCAGGTCCCATTACCGGGCACTTTCCCAATGGTGCAAGCGGCTCGTTAGGCGCCGACGGCGCTGGCTCATTTAACATTCAATTGGACACCTTGAATTCGGTGGACAAGGAAGGCGTGGAAAATCCATTGCGCGACGCCAATGTGGTGGAAGCGTTCTTCGGCGTCCGCCCCTCGGCTGTTATGCCAGGTCCTGTAGATGAGGCCTGGAGCCTGTTAACCGACAAACTGGAGCGCTCCGTCGCCAACGCCCGTTTTGAAGTCAAGTCCACGGAAGGCCTTGAGGTTGAAGACGGCGCATCTGGCGAGGGCAGCATGGCTGGCAATCTGGTGCTCTGGAACAAGATTTCCATTCCCCTCACCATTCCCCTGAATATTTCTCGTTCGGGAGATCGAGTGGAAATTTCTTCTACAGCCGCCGCCTCTCTGGATCTGGAAGAGGTTTTGGGAACGGACTTGCGCAAGCTGGTTTTTGACACCATGCTGGCCGCTGGTTGCGCTCACCAGCCTGGCATTCAGAACAAAGTAGACATCACTATTGGAAAAGCGGTTTTCACCGTGAAGTAAATCCATGACCGGGTCGGGCAACCGGCCCGGCCCTTGAATTGCCTCAACCTTTAGATAAAAATAGACTTGCGTGGGGACTTCAGGCATTCGCCAATTCGGGAATCTTCACGACGACGGCTGTCATGTCGTCTGTCTGATCCGTGTCCCCTACGAACAGGCTCAATTCCGATTTTATGACAGAAAGAAGGGCTTTGGCGCTTTGACCGTTTGAGCTTTTGATGAGATCCAACAGTCGCTCTTCGCCAAATACCTCCTGCTTCTCGTTCATACCTTCGGTAATGCCGTCGGTATAGAACACCAGAGTATCGCCCTTGAGAATGCTAAAAGAAGCGTCTTGAACGACCTGGTCGAATACCGTCCCATTCTCCAGACCAATGGCCATGCCGCCGGTTTTAAGGAACCGGGTGAACCCTCGGCTGGGGCTGTGGAGAATGAGCGGGTTGTGGCCAGCGTTGGATAGAATCATTTCTTCTTTCCTGGTATCGATTACAGCGTATTGCAAACTGATAAAGATATTGGAAGCAGAGGCCTGGTGAAATTGTCGGTTAATGAGCGACAGAGTATCTTTCGGGGAGTTTGAACCGCAATAGGCCTGCACCAACCCCTTGGTCATGGTCATATAGAGCGCCGCGCTCATGCCTTTTCCAGACACGTCCCCAACCACAATGCCCAAACTGTGATCATCACGGGTGATGAAGTCGTAATAGTCGCCTCCCACTTCCCTGGCCGGCTGGCAAAAGGAGGCAATATCCAGACCCTCCACCTTGGGGATGGAGCCAGGCAACATGCAGACCTGAGCCTTATGAGCCATTTCAAGTGACTTCTTCATGGCTCTTTCCTGCTCACGGATATTGAGAAGGTTGCGAACACGGGCAGCCAACTCCCGCACATTGAAAGGCTTAGACAGGTAGTCGTTGGCGCCAATTTCCAACCCTTCCACCTTCATTTCGTCTGAGGCCTTGGCGGTGAGCATGATAATGGGAATATGGGCCAACTTCTTGTCCTTGCGCAAGGCGCGGCACATATCGTACCCGTCCATATTGGGCATCATAACGTCGCTGATAATGAGATCCGGCTTGCTCCGCTGAGCCGTTTCAAGACCGTGGAGACCGTCCACAGCTTCCAGAATGCGGTACTGATCCGAAAGGGCGGATCTGATATAATCTCGAATATCGGGATGATCATCCACAATGAGAAGTGTTTCGCCCATTGGATCCATATTGGTCTTGCCCGACAGAGCGACGCCTTTTTCAAGATGGGCCATTTCAACCGCAGCCAGTCCAGCATGGAACTGATCGGCGTCAAGCACCTGATCGGCCAGTTCATGAGGCGCGAGATGATCCGAACCCAAAGGCAGGGAAACGGTAAAACAGGCTCCTTCCCCGGCTACGCTCTCGGCAGAAATGGTCCCCCGATGCAATTCAACCAACTCCTTGACCAGAGACAAGCCAATCCCCGTCCCTTCCTTATCACGGGTAGAGGACGCATCGGCCTGATGAAAGCGGTCAAAAATATAAGGCAGACTTTGGGCGGGAATGCCCACGCCTGTATCCCTTACCCGGATCTGAACCTGCTGGTCGTCCGCCTCCACTTCAACGGAGATCTCCCCACCGGCGGAGGTGAATTGAAAGGCGTTGCCCAACAGGTTGAACATGACCTTTTCCATCTTTTCCGGGTCCAGATAAACCCGCTGCTTCAAACCGGATCCCGACAGGGTGAGATTAATCCTGTTGGAGTCGGCCAGGCTATGAAAAGCGGAAACAATGGGTTTTAGTAACTTGGAAATAGGAGCCGGTCTGGCCAAAAGCCGCATCTTTCCCGCTTCCAGTTTGGAAATATCCAGTAGTTGGTTAATGAGCCTTAACAGACGTCGGGCATTGCGCAACATCACCTGAAAATGACGATTTTTCTGGCTATCTTCGCATTGACTGATCTCCCGCTCCAAAGGACCAATAATCAAAGTAAGCGGCGTGCGGAACTCGTGAGAGACATTGGAAAAAAACTGGGTTTTCAGCCGATCCAACTCCAGCAATTTCCGGGCTTGAGCCTCAGTCTTCTCCTTCTCCGCCCTCAAGCTGGCGGTTTTTTCTTCCACCACTTTTTTCAAGGCCTGCTCGCGCCGCTTCAATTGCTTCACCCGGAGACGGTGAGATCCAAGTAAAAACCCAGGTCCCAGCACAGCGTAAAGCGCAAAGGCAAGAGGCGTTCGCCAGAAAGGCGGCTTGATGGTAAAGCGAATAGACTCTTCAGACTCGGTCCATTTGCCGTTGCCGTTGGAGCCTTTAACCCTAAACCGATAATTCCCCGGCTTCAGCATGCTGTAACCTACCCAGGGGTTGGTGTCGGGCACGCTCCATTTATGTTCATAACCATCCAGTTTATAGGAGTATAAATTTTTATGCGGCGTTGCGAAATCCATCGCGGCGAAGAAAAACTTTACGGCGTTTTCATGGGCTTCAAGCTCAACGGGTTTATCATTGCCCGAATCTAGGATATCGGGGCCCATCCACTTCACCTGAGTGATGCGAACAGGCGGAACGTAGGAGTCGTTTTGAATGGTGCTAGGGTCGAAATGAGTGACGCCGTTCCAGCCCCCGAAAAACAGCTCCCCTGAATCAGAGCGGGCATTTACGCCCCAGACAAACACGTTATTCAGACCATCGTCTAGATTAAAGTTCACACATTCCTTATCTTCGGGTCGATAGCGGGACAACCCTCGCTTGTGAGTCAGCCACAAGTTATCGCGCTCATCGCAAACGAGGCCATTGATGCTGGTTACCGGCAAGCCGTCGGAATCATCGAGAGAAATAATTTCTTCGTCTTCGGGCAGCCAGACATGCAGACCCTTCTCGCCCGACATCCAGATTCTGCCCTTGCTATCTTCAGCGAACCCACTGAGATAGTCGAACCCGTCTTCCAGGTGGTAATCCAAATCCACCTCGTGGAACTTTTGAGTTTTCGGGTCCAGATATTTCAAATCGCCGCCCATATTCACCCAGAGCCGGTCTTTGCTGTCCATGAAAAGGCGGATAATATTATTACTGGTAAGTCCTTCAGGATCATTCTCTTCCTGGCGCCAGATCTTGGTTGTTCTCCTGCGGGCGTGGACATACATCAAACCGCCGCCTTTGCCCTCGCCGCCGATCCAGAGCCCGCCCTTCCTATCGGAGACCATGGTGTGCTGTCCCTTAATGGACATGCTGAACATGTGGAGGCGGAAACGATCCTTTCGCGGATCATACCGATGCAGCAGGCCTTTTTCGGTGAGGACCCAGACAAAACCGGCCACGTCTTCGGCAAGGGCCAGTATGGTGTTATGTCTCAGCCCTCGGCCATCTTGCGCAGTAAAGTGACGAAAACCTCTAGTCCCCGGCTCCATCAGGTTTAAGCCGTTTTCACCACCCACCCACAGGTTGTTTCGGGAATCAACAAGCACCGCTTTCACCCGTTTGCCAAGAAGAGATTCCGTATCTTTGCGAAGATGGGTGTGGAGATGAAAGTTATTTGCGGAATGCCTGATTTTATTGATGCTGGAGGACGTGGAAACCCAGACCAACCCACTGGCGTCTTGAAGGATATGATGAACCAGGCCCACCGAAATACGCCGGGAATCCGAACCCTCGCTGTCGAAATGGTCCCAGGCCCGATTTTCTGGATTAAAGCGGAAAACGCCCTGCTCAAATGTCCCAATCCACAAACGCCCGCTTTGATCCACCATAGCGGCGGTGGGATCCAAGGTAGACCATTCCTTATCGTGAGGCGATGGCGCGTTCTGAATGATCCCTCCAAACCTCGTGTGGAAGAAATACAATTCCTTGCCCACCGTAATAAGCAGACGGAATTCGTCCACCCGGGTTAGGATTTTAACCGCCTCATTGGGAACCGTGGGCATTTGCGTCCACTCCCCATCGCTGAACCGGTAAAGGCCTAGATTACTCCCAGCCCACAAAGCCCCGTCATCATCTTTATGCAGCGAATTCACCCCGGGCAGAGGCGCGCCGCTCGCCGTAAAATTGAAGCGCTTTACTTCGTGAGTCTCCGGGTTCAGCCGAGACAGTCCTCCCTTCCCGCAAACCCAGAGAAAACCATCTTTATCAAATTTAATATCAAACACATAGCCAGAAGGGAGCGAATCCTCGTCATCTTCAATACTATCGAACCTCTCGAAAAATCCCCACTCATAGCGGTACCGATTCACACCATTATTGGTCGCCACCCAGACATCGCCATTGGGACCCAGCGCAAGCCGATAAACCGCGTCCCCATTTAACCCGCGATAATCGCCCGCCTTATACTTAAATGGTTCAAACTCAATCCCGTTATACCGAAACAACCCATTCGACGCAGCCACCCACATATACCCCCGGCTATCTTGCAGCATCTGCCTCGCTTCGGTAGCGATGCCCTGCTCAATCACAAGCATCTCGACATGTTCCTGGTCGGAAGCCCATAAAGGCAGACACACAAACATCAGAAACAAGAAGCGGCTGATCAGGCCTCCTCTCCCGTCCGGGAATCCCGTCATTTTAATCCTCCTGGCTTGACTACATCCGGTAAAGTGAAATGGCGGCCTATCATATGTATCCTTCGTTTTTTTGATATCGCGCCTCAAATGATGTACCACTCGCACCATGGGTCCTTATTCTTTATACGCCCTGAAACCCAAAGTTGCTATAAAAAATATAGAATTCCGCCAAATATCATGGAGCACAACAATTCTCAGGCGCCTGTCGTTGGCCTTGCCCCCATCCATCTGCCTCCCCATTGCCACAAGGAACCGGCGACAATTGGATAGACGGGAAAACTAAGTTAAGTTAAGGAATTTACTGAAATTGGCCAGGACTTTGAAATGGCTGCCCAACCCCCTCTATGACCGTTGCACCTTCAAATCAACCTGTGAATATGTGCCTGAAGCCTTTTCCGGAAGTAGTTTTGATCTAGAGGACTGAACTGATTTGAGTCGGAGAAAACAATGGACCCGTTACTGTCCAAAAGAATTTTGACCACCGTAGAAGGGGTTACCTTATATTCCTGATGGATGGCATTGCTCCGATCTTCGTAAATGGGGAAAGGTAAAGCGTAGCCTTGGGCAAAGGAGATGAATTTCTCTTTGTCGTTCCCGTTATAAATACCTTTCACCTGAAGAACGCCTTCAAATTCGT
>JBNKOV010000023.1:0-18848 GCA_050294955.1 Holophagae bacterium | reverse complement strand
CTCCATGCTTCCAACACGAGGCAAAAATTGGGTATAATGGGCTCAAGGCAGGAACTGGAAAAAAGGCGATTATCTGCTTCTGAGTCCAAGAAGGCTCCGTGCCAGATCCTAATGTAAAGTAGAGGCTGAAGCTTTGACTGTAACTAAAGATTTTCTGCATCGGGTATTCAAAGAAATTCCACAGGATCAAAGGACGGCGTTTCTCCAGGAGGTTCTGGACAGTCTTGAGGAAAATGAAAGGGTTATATTTCTAAGTCAGGTAAAAGCTAAGACCAATTCAAACCCCTGGGTCACCCAAAATGCAGACGAGGCTTTCGGCTTACTTCCTCAAAAACCCGTGATGAATCCGATTTCACCCTCGATGATGGATTCCACGGAGACCCCTCCCCCAACAACCATGTCTCCACCAGATGGTGAAACACCGCCGTCACAGCGGGAGGAGCACCTGGAGAAGAGGGCCTCTGAGAAGAAGACCCCCCCGGCCACATTGTCGCCCGAAGCAGTTAAAGACCTGTCGCCAGAAGAAATTATGAAAAGGGTGGAAGCTATTTCGTCCGCCAAACCAGAGCTACAGGACGAAACCCCCAATGACAGCCAGATAGACAAACAATTTCAGAAAATCATGTTTGAACACGGCCAAATGGGAAGCGATCCCAGCGATATGCGGCGTCAGATTCTAAGCTGTATGGGCTTGGGCGTCCTGATCTTTACCGTTCTGGTGGCGCTTTCTGCAGGAGGCACGAAGTTGTTTCATTGGTTAAAGTCGCTGGTCATCCCGTAATAAGGGATTAGCGGGCTCTAAACCGGGTCTCCCGACCCAAGTAGATATCGCAGATGACACGGGCCAATCCACTGAAATCAAAGCCTGTATCCTCACTCATAATAATAATTGAGAGGCCTTTTTCAGAAAAACGGATCACCTTGCACGGCGAAGAGGGATCAGCGGTTTGTTCCACGCGAAATTGGCGATAGTTTTCGATATCCCATCCAAACCCATACAAACCCCACGCTCCGTCCACCAGCTTGGGTGGAGTGAAAGACGCCAACAAGGTTCTCATTTTCACCAGTTTATTGGAATTAAGCGTCATTTCCCAACGGTCCAGGTCCGACATGCACGTGTTCCAATGGCCAGCGCCGTCTTCTTCTGTCACATAGTTTGTGTGATCCAAACCTATCGGGTCAATAATGGTTTTCTTAATGTACTCTGCCGTAGGCTCACCGGTGAGGGTTTCGATAAGGCGGTTTAAAACCCACACATTGGCGGGAGAGAACTTGGAGGAAATCAACGGTTTCGATGACACCACATCATTCTCCCCAAATTGGGTTAATTCAGGATCCAGGCCAGAAGTGTGGGTAAGAAATAGTTTAACTGGCAACTGATGGAGCGCCTTGGGCAGGTCGGGGTCCAGATCGCCAACGTGCTGGTCAAAGCTAAGCGAACCAGCATCAGCTAAAATCATGACAGCCATTGCCGTAAAATGCTCTCCCAATCCAAAATTAAAGACGGAGTGACGATCCACTCCTTCAGCGGGAAAATGTCTCTCGTAGACCTGATTGGGGTTTTTCTTTTCATCGAGGAGCGCGCTCCCATAAAATTTATGGGGATTTCGGGCAATCATGACGGAAAATCGACCGTTGATCTGTTTGGCTTCCAATATGCCGTCCAGGTCTTTATCGGGACGCGCCTGTTTCTGACCCGTTCCCTTGATCATAACGACGCCAGTACCAACAACGCCCAAAATGCCTAAAAACAATAACACGCCAATACCAATTTTCTTTAAAAGATCAAGCATACAACCACCTAAACCCAGGTTCCCACTCATGTGGGAAGACAAGGCTCTACCATACCCAAAAGGGCAGAAAAAAGAAAGGTTCAGAGGCCATATTTCCCAAAAAATATTGGGAAATAAGAGTAGAGCCTCCATCGACGAAGACAAAGCAGCCTCATGCTAAAAATCCGTCCCACCACATATTTTCAATTAAGGGGAAAAGAAGGCAGGCATCGGCCGAGCAACCCTATTACTTCATGAATATTAACCCCAAAGGATTGGAACAATTCACCTGCTTGAGGTGAAAAAAAACAAAAAACGGTCAATCCAGGTTATACTTAACGTGTTTGGATACATACTGATTCAGGTGGGTTGGTTTTTCTGTGAATTCCCAAACTAAGGCACATATTTTAATTGTAGATGATAATCCATTTAATTTGGAAGTCCTTTCAAGGCGCCTTGTGCGAAGGGGTTATCAAACGACCTGTGTAGACAATGGTGAATCAGCGTTGGAACACATACGCTCAGAGGAAATGGATATTGTACTTCTGGACATTATGATGCCAGGAATGGACGGCATGGAGGTTTTGGAACAGTCAAGAGCCCTGTTCTCTAAATCGGAATTGCCCATCATCATGGTCACATCCAAAGGTGAAAGCGAAGACGTGGTTGAAGCCCTGAACCATGGCGCCAACGACTACATTGTTAAACCCATTGACTTTCCAGTAGCGCTCGCAAGAATAGAAAAAGAATTATCCCAAAGCCGGGAAGCGGGCGACATGTCTCGAAGCGCCAACAGCTTCTCCCTGAAAGACGGTGAAAAATTCGGCCCCTATTTTATCAAAGAGAAGATTGGACAGGGCGGAATGGGTGCGGTTTACAAGGTTCACGATCCCAGCTTAAACCGTGTTGTGGCCTTGAAGGTGATCCTGGCTGGACAAGAATTAAGCAACTCACAAGTCGAGCGTTTCAAGCGAGAAGCAAGAGCCATTGCACAAATAAAACACCGCAATATCGTCTCGGTTTACCATATTGAAGAACAGCCCAGGCATTACTTCACCATGGATTTTATAGAAGGCGACAACCTCTCTTCTCATCTTAAAAAAGGACCCATGAATTCCGAGGACGCCATAAGCATCTGCTCTAAAATAGCGTCCGCCTTGGACGCAGCCCACTCAAAAGGCATTCTCCACCGCGACTTGAAATCGTCCAATATCATGATGGACGCCCATGG
Organism: Holophagae bacterium; assembly: GCA_050294955.1. GTDB lineage: Bacteria > Acidobacteriota > Holophagae > Acanthopleuribacterales > Acanthopleuribacteraceae > JBNKOV01. Next base: position 15,845 of record JBNKOV010000023.1, on the reverse strand, counting down.
AGAGCCCCATTTAATGGATTTCGGACTGGCCAAGTTGGAAAGTGAAGACGAGCAGATAACCCGAACAGGCGATATGTTGGGCACGCCAGAATTCATGTCTCCCGAACAGGTGGATCCTGCGTGTGGCGAGGTGGGACCTCGCAGCGATATATACTCCCTGGGCGTCATCTTGTATGAGATGCTCACCGGCCAACCGCCTTTCAGCGGCACTGCAATTCGAATCCTCTGGCAAAAATTGAATCAGCCGCCCAGAATGCCCACCGAATTCAATCCAGACATCAATGAAGATTTAGAAGCTATTTGCCTGAAAGCCTTGTCGTTGGAACAAGAAAAACGTTTTCAGACGGCCGATGAAATGCACCGGGCCCTTGAAGCCATTCGATAGGCGGTCATCTTATGAAGATGTACCCAATGGAGCAACTCATCCTCCTTCCCGAGGAAAAGGCTGTCAGGAAGTATTTCAATAACGAAAACTACAAATGGTTCACTCGTGTATTGTTGCTGTGCTTTGCGTTCGCAGTCTGGCGTTTGGGCCAGCTCAGCTTGGATTATGAGCCGTCAACGCCTCTGATCCTAGGCAATTGCCTTATGGCTTTAACCACGTTCCTACTTTTCGTTTTCCGAAAACGACGGAGCCTGGAACGCAACTTTCACACCATTCTACTCAGTTGGTTATCGGCACAGTATCTCTTTCTCGCCGTATTTAGAGAAGATCTTCAGGGCATGAGCCCCTGGTTCTACATCTACCCCTACCTGATCCTTATCTTCAGGATGAAGCCCGTTAGTTTCTTTCTGTTGTACGGCCTCATTCTAACTACAGGAATCATGGACACCTGGTTCCCCAATGAGGAAAACCTGGTTGGTTTGATTTTGGGCGTTTTGAATGAAGCCACCTGCCTTACCATCGCCCTGATGGTTACTGCCCTGAATAAGCGTAAGTTTCTAGCAGTATACAGGCTTGAGAAAAATAACCGGGATCGGCTCCGCATGAAGGAAGAGCTGAATCAAGCCCGAGAAATTCAACTCAGCATGCTGCCGCCCGGCACTCCGGATCTGGCTCAACTCAATATTGCGCCCTCTTCCCTGCCCGCAAGCGAGGTAGGCGGCGATTACTACGACTATTTTGTGCTGTCTAATTCCAAATTATGCCTCGTGATTGGAGATGTAGCCGGACACGGCGTCGCCAGCGGACTTGTTCTTTCCGGCGTAAGAAGCTGTCTTTACCTGCTTAAAGACAACCTGCCAAAACCTGCCGAATTGCTTTCAAGCCTGAACCGCATGCTTAAAAAAACCACAGATCGAAAAATGTTTATGACGTTCCTCAGCGTTGTATTTGACACGGAAGCCTGTGTTTTACTCCTATCTAGCGCAGGACACCCTCCTTTTCTTTATTACAATAAAAAAGAAAGAACCGTGAAGGAAATAAAAAACATAGCGCTGCCCCTGGGATGCATGCTCAACACCCAATACAAAGAAACCTCTTTGTCCTTTGAAACCGGTGATCTATTTGTCTTCTACACAGATGGGCTGGTTGAAGCGCGTAATCACGCAGGAGAGGAATTTGGCCTGAAACGGGTCATGCGGCGGATCAAGTCGATGGGAAAGGGCGCCTCAGCAGGCAGAATCCGAGAAGTTCTTATGACAGATGTTCAAATCTTCATGGGAGATACAGAGCAGTTGGACGATATTAGTCTGGTTGTGGTTCGCGCGGTCTAATTAAAAAATCCTCCAAAAAGCGGCCCTAGCCATTCGTAAAGAATTGGGAAAACAATGCGAATAGCAGACGCCAGGGTAAAACAAAAAAGTGACTCTAGTTGCTGAACAATATAGAGCCTAAAACCTTAAAACACTCATCTATTTAAACTTAGACGACTTTCGCATCAACGTTACGCATCAGTCAAGGATATTACAATCAAAAAAATGTCTCCTTTAGGAAAATAGGCATTGACATCCGGATTGAGCGCTGCTAATATCCTCACATGAACAGTAATTAAGTTGAGATGTTTCAAACACCTTGCGTTAATTACTACACTTCGTTTTTTATGCATGTCACATCAATTAGTTATGTGGCTCTTTTCTGAATCAGCCAAACACATGCCTTCTTAAGTGTTTGAAATGCAGATAGGAGAACACGGTCTTAACAAATTACCAGAAGCACGGTAAATGCTTCAAGGCGCTTATTTATAGAAGCGCCGCAAACTTTTTTGCGCCTTGGGTCCTGATGCCTTTAAAGTTTGTGTGATAAGAAAACAATTGCTGTTTTTGAACCCCCCCCAAAAAAGGAAGCAACTCAGCATATGTTCTCTCCTCCAAATTCACACCAACGGCATTAGGGCCCTTTTTTCGTTTGGATCAACGAAGCTGAGGAGCGGGGTTTTGCTCATTTTTGAAGTCCTCAGCAAAGGAACAACGCAACATTCGCCCCACCACTTCCGATCAATTTCGGCGCTCTCCTGCATAAGGCTAAGGCTACCCCAGCGAACGGATCCTGGCCGCTGCTGACACGATCTCCGTAATCCTAAAGGCGAAGTTGCCATCGACGACGACCACCTCACCTCTTGCAACAAGCTTGTTGTTCACAAGCATATCAATAGGATCGTCCATGGCTTTGTTTAATTCGATAATGGCTCCTGGCGTTAATTTCAATATATCCTGAAGCAACAGCTCCGTCTTCCCGATCCGAATAATGACAGGAAGCTCAATATCCATCAAAAGGTCAACATTGCCGCTCAGCCCAACTGCTTGAGCTGGATGTGGGCCAGCAGCCGGGGCGGCCGCCATGGGCATGGACGCCGCTGGCGCAGCGGAAGGAGCGGCGGACGCAGCTGGCGGCGGTGGCGCGGATGCGGCGGGAGGCGGCGGAGCGGCAGCAGGAACCGGGTCAGGTTCCTCTTTTTTGTGTAAGCCCTGATCGATAGAATCCAACAGGTGCTTATCCAAGCCAACGTACATTTTGGAATTGATCAGCGTTTCGAGATCAATGCTGAACTCGATGCCCGAAAACTCTTCACTGCCAACATTTGAGCTAATAATTGAGGCGTCATCCCCACACTCAATTTCCACCTGGCCAATGGAAATGCTTTGCCCGGTTTTTTCGGTGAGAGTCTGACAACTCGCGCCCATGATCTGGTTGATGGTTTCACTGAGAGCGTCGGAGCTGTCCTCATCCAACTCAGTTGCGGCCTCCCCTTCCCCGCCCAACATGAGATCAATGATCCTGGTGGCGTCCTCGATATTGAGGATAAAGTAGATAGTGCCTTCCAAACCCTTGGAGAAACTGGCTTTGGCTAAAATGACCTTTTCCCATGCCTGGTCTTTAACTTCGTCTACGGTCAAGAAAGCAGAGCGGAGGGGGATGAGGTCAATTTCCCGGCCCAGCAGCATGGAAAGAACGGTAAAAGCGGCGTCTGCCAGCACTTCGCTGGTGACGCCCAGTGTTTCTACCTGATTGGTATTAAGTTCACTCATGAATGAATCCTAAATCAAAAAGTTTCAATGCGTTCATGGATCTGAAATGAACGCTGTTCGTTTGTAATAAGCACCTGGCCCTGATACTTGGGAACCGAGTTGACACTCAAAACCAGGGGATCTTCCGGTTTTGCAGTGAGTTGAATAATATCTCCAGACTCCAGTGAAAGGAAATCCTGGACCGTAATGGTTGAGCCTCGAATTTCGGCGCCCAGCCCAAAAAGCACCCGCTTCATAAGCTCGGTCAACATTTTGGCCTCTTCAAAGGTCTCACTCTTCTTATAACCTGTGTACCATTCCTGGTCAAACTCTTTCGCGATAGGCTCGAGGATGATGGAAGGAATGCAGAAGTTCATCATCCCCACCACCTCCTGAAACTTTACCTCAAAAACAATGAGAACAACGACTTCGTTTGGCGCCACCACTTGAACAAGTTGAGGCGAGGTTTCCTGGGCGTGAACTCGCATCTCCAAATTCACAATCTGCCGCCAGACCTCTTTGAGATCTTCCAGCATGAGCCGTATAATTGCTTCGAAAATATTTTGCTCAATCGCCGTCATAGCGCGGATTTCGGTGAGAGGTTCACCCGGTCCGCCCAACATTTTATCTATAATAGGAAAAACCAGAGAGGGGTTTATTTCAAGCGCTGCATTGCCCTCCAAAGGCCGCATGGATATGGAGCTGAAACAAGTGGGGTCTGGCAAACTGAGGAGAAATTCTGAATAGGTGAGCTGTTCAACGCTGACCAGGTTTATTTCCGAAATAGTTCTCAGGTAGGCGCTGAGGGAACTGGAGAAGTTCCGCGCGAAGCGATCATGGAGGAAGTGCAGGGAACGCATTTGTTCCTTGGACACCCGATCCGGCCTCTTGAAGTTATAGACCATTACCTTCTTATATTGTTTGGCCTTTTTCTTCTTGCGCTCCACCTGAACCTGGGCGGCAGCCTGTTCAATAACTGCGCCTGTATCTTCTGTAGGTTCGGCGGATTGCACCGAATTCAATAGAGCGTCAACTTCTTCCTGGGTTAATATTTTTGCCATTTCGCCTTCTCCGAATTATGAGCAGCGCCAGATCACTGAGAGCGCCGAGTGGCTCTCCCCTTTGCCGCCACTTTTCCCTTGCCCTTGGACTCAACATAATTTCTTAAGCTATCCCTCAGGCGCAGCATGGACTTGGTGTGCAATTGCGACACCCGTGACTCCGTAATGCTGAGTACGGTTCCAATCTCCTTCATGGTTAATTCATCAAAATAATAGAGCGACACCACATAACGTTCCTTGTCTGGGAGATTGCGAATCGCCTCCGCAAGGATTTCCGTAAGTTCGTGTTTTTGGAACTTGTGGTAGGGGTCGTCTGTTGAACGATCAGGAATAAATGCAATAGCCGCATCACCATCCATGCTCTGGGAATCGTTGTTGTTAAGTTCAACGAATTTGCCCAGATTCACCCCCTTCAGGTTGTCCAGAATTTTATAGAATTCTTCAAGTTTGACGCCTAAAGAGGCGCTTAGCTCTTCATCGGTGGCGTGACGTCCCAATTTCTGCTCCAAAGCCTGATAGGACTGTTCAACCATTTTCTTCTGCTTGCGCACCGACCGGGGAACCCAATCCAAGCTCCGCAAACCATCGAAAATGGCGCCGCGAATCCGAAATTCCGCATAGGTTTTAAACTTGATGCCCCGGCTGGGATCAAATTTCTCGATAGCGTCGATCAACCCGATTATGCCGGAATTCACCAGGTCGTCAATCTCCACATGATTGGGCAACTTAATGGAGATCCGGTGGGCCAGGTATTTAACGAGAGGAATGTATTCCTCAATTAAGGACTCTCGGTCCGGAGCATCTTTGATATTTTGAGCGGCTTGTTCGACCATATCTCAATCTCCTTGTGTTTCGAGTAAAAGGTTGAAGAGGTTTTGCACCCCTTTGCCTTGAGCCCATTGGGGCGGGTGAGCAAGCTTCGAAGCCAATTCCACGAAGTTCGCCGCCGCGCCTTCCACAGCGCCCGTCAGCATCAACGGTTTCTGGTTGATCACGCCATAAGCAATCCCTTCATCGTGAATTACATGACTTAGATAATGTAATTCTCTCTTGAGAAAGTGCTTAACTGCCAACCCTAGTTTATCATAAACATCTGCTGCTTCCACGCCTCCTTCCACATTGTTTGCTATTAATTCTACCTTGATTTGACCATCAATTTGAAAAAGAACTTTACAAAGCGCGTAAGCATCAACAATTGCAGTGGGTTCGTTGCTGCATACCAAGAGAACGCGGTCCGAACCCAATAACAAATTAATCACCCTTTTGCTCACGCCAGCGGATGTGTCAACTACCAGATAATCGAATTGTTGTTCTATTTTGACAAGATCATCCCGCAGTTGGCTCCGCTTATCAAAGGCCATTTCCGGTATGTCGGAAATGCCGGAAGCGCCCGGAATGAGGTATAAATTGTCGGCCACCTTCTCCAAAACCTGAAATAAAGTAGCTTTGCCTTCCAGAACATGACCGAGATTCCGACGCGGGTCGATATTTATCAGTATGTCTATATTGGCCGCGCCATAATCTGCGTCCAGGATGAGCACTTTAAAACCAGCCTTGGCCAGGGCAATGGACAGGTTCATGGAAATGTTGGATTTTCCAACGCCTCCCTTGCCTGAGGTTACTGCCACCACTTCACAAGTGCAGGTTCCCGGTGATGAAAGATCTTGTCTGCCCGCCATCATTTTCCGAAGGGCGGATGCCTGATCGCTCACTTTCCGCCTCCCTTCAGATGGGCGAGGTTTCCGCCCATGAACAGACCCGCCAACAGGTCTTTGGATGCAAATTCGAAATCCTCGGGCACATTCTGGCCCATGGTTAAAAAGCTCACCGGTTTCTTGGTTTTAACGATTTGAGTGAAGAGCGGCCCATAGGTGGAGGTTTCGTCCAGCTTGGTGAAAATGAGCCTATCTGGATTCAACTGGCCGAATTTATCCACAATATCATTGAGATCAGACGACTTGGTTGTTGCGCTAAGCACAAGATGCACCTCAATGTCCGACTGGTCAGAAAGCAGCGTTCTCAAATTGTTCATGCTCATTTCGTCTTTTTGAGAATGGCCAGCCGTGTCGATGAGGATCAGGGATTTATCGTGATGGAACTGAATGGCCTGTCTCATTTCATTCAAGTTAAGCGCGACTTGAATGGGAATCTCCATGATTTTCGCATAGGTCTTCAATTGTTCAACGGCCGCAATTCGATAGGTGTCCAGGGTAATCAGCACCACCTCGGCTTCCGATTGAATGGAGGACCAGGCGGCCAGCTTGGCCAATGTGGTTGTTTTTCCCACCCCGGTGGGCCCAATCAGGGCGACAACCTTGCTTTTGCCCTTGCTGAACTTGAAGGGTTCCGCCACGTCTATGGACTGCCGCACCATGGCCAGAAGATAGCGCATTACCTTGTTTTCGTTGTTCTTATCTTTGTCTTCAAGTTTGTCGTCGGCTATTTGAATCAGCTTGGCGGCCAGGGCCTCGTCCATTCCTGAGTCCTTGAACTTCTGGAAGAAGGAGAGCAAGGTGGGCGTCATGGACTTCCCGCCAAATGACGTCTGACTGCGAATGACGTTGTAAAGCAGATTCTTCAACTCACTGAGATCTTTCTGCAATGGCGTGAGATCGGTGGACTGGGAGCCGAGATCCCGCACCAATTCTTTAATCTCGCTAATTTCTTGACGAAGCGGCCGCGACTCATTGAGATCCCTGGATTCAGCTTTTGGCGATGGCGTTGACCGGGCCGCTTCAAATACCGCCTCAAATCCGGAAGTAATGGAAGGCTGAGGCGTCGGTTCGGATTTGCGACGGGGAGACGCCTTGGGCGGGGCCTGATTGCGACCCGTGGCGTTGTAGGTCGGCGCTGCGGCGGATTCCGGTTCAACTGGCGACCAGGGCGACTCGCTGTCCTCGCGAATATCGATGCCCGAACCGCCGGCGCTCTGCTCGGCGTCCTCTTCGATGGCCGCCGTTACCTGCAGAAATTTTCGATCGCCAAAACCCAGAGGCCCCTTTTTGCTGATCTGCTTTGTGCTTAAAATAAAAGCGTCAGCACCCATCTCTTCTTTAATTTTTTCTAACGCCTCTTTCATGCTGGCTGCTTCGAATTTTTTAATTTTCATGAGTCACTCACCACGCCCACAGTAATAACCTGGACTGCAGCCGGGATTTCGCCCTGACTGAGAATCACCAGATTGGGAACAATTTTTTCAATTAAACGCCGCAAAGGTCCCCTGAGAGAGGGATTTACGAGAAGGATAGGTTGCATGGCGAAGGCCGAACTATTGATCGCATTCTGCAAACTATCCACAAAACCCTGCGCTCTATTTGGATCCATTGCAAGGAACGATCCATTGTCCGTTTGTTGAATGGCCTCTGTCATGGCCCGCTCCAACTCAGGATTAAGGGTCATAATGGCAAGCTCATTGCGTTCGTTCAACCATGGATAGACAATGGTTCGACCAATGGATTGCCGCGTCAGTTCGGTAAGAAAGCCCGGATCCTTCACAGAAAGGCCATGCTCGGCAAGGGCCTCCAGGATGCTCAACAGATCGCGAATGGAAACCCTTTCGGCCAGCAGGTTCTGCAAGACTTTTTGAACTGTGCCCAGAGGCACGATTCCTGGTATAAGGTCTTCCACAATCTTGGGATAGGTCTCCGCCAGATTGTCGATGAGGGTCTGGGTTTCCTGACGCCCCAACAACTCATGAGCATGCCGTTTGATAATCTCACTCAAGTGCGTTGTGACCACAGTCTGCAAATCCACCACCGTGTACCCCATATTCTGCGCTTCCTCGCGCTGCGCCTCTTTAATCCAATAGGCGTCCAACCCAAAGGCCGGTTCGCGAGTCAGGACGCCATCCAGTTCTCCGATGGCAGTGCCAGGGTTCATTGCCAACAGATGATGTAACATCAACTCGCCTTTGTCAATCAAGATCCCTTTTATGAGAATGCTGTACTCGTTGGGCCGCAACTGTAAATTGTCCCGAATCCGAATGGGGGGCACCACCACGCCCAACTCCATGGCAAGCTGTTTTCGGATGAGCTTGATGCGCTCCAAAATGTTGCCGCCTTTTTTGGTGTCTACCAGTGAAATGAGTCCGTAACCCACTTCAAGCCCCATCATATCCACCTTCAATAACTTCTCAACTGGCTCCGGCTGAGGCAACTTTTTAGCCGGTTCCTTGCCTGGTATGGCTTCGCTCTTGCCAACGCCAGCCGCTCCAGGACCCAGGGCTGGGGCCATTTCTTCGTCTTTTTCGGCCTTGTGTTTGAAGTAGGCGACCGCCAGAAGAATGGAGCCCATGCAGACAAACTGGATGAATGGCAACGGGGTGACAATGCCAAAAAACAGAAGCGCGCCGCCCACAAACACCATGGGCTTCTTGTCGAAGAACAACTGGCCTAAAACGTCTTCGCCCAAAGATTCCTTTGCGGTGGCTCTGGTGGTGAGCACGCCTGCCGCCACCGAGATGAACAAGGAGGGCAAAGCGCTTACCAATCCGTCGCCGATGGTGAGGATGGTGAAGGTTTCGCCCGCCTCGCCAACCGCCATGCCATGGCGCAATACGCCGAACAACAGACCGCCCAATATGTTGATGGCGGTAATAATGAGGCCTGCAATGGCGTCTTTGGCGACGAATTTGATGGCGCCGTCCATGGAACCGAAGAAATCGGCTTCCTGTTGGAGGTCCATGCGGCGTGATTTGGCTTCGGCTTCGCTAATGATTCCGGAGTTAAGGTCCGCATCGATAGACATTTGCTTACCTGGCATGGCGTCCAGGGTGAAGCGAGCGGTAACTTCGGCGATCCTGGAGGAGCCAGTGTTGATGACCACCATTTGGATGATGATCAGGATGCCAAAAATAATGACGCCGATGATCATCTCGCCGCCGGCGACAAATTGTCCGAACGCCTTGATCACGGCCCCTGCCGCTTCTTCTCCTTCATGACCCTTGAGCAGAATGACCCGCGTGGTGGAGACGTTGAGGCTGAGGCGAAACAGGGTGGTGAGAAGCAATACGGATGGGAACGCGGAGAAGGCGGTGGGCTTGGGCATGTACATGACGCTCATGAGGATAGCCAGCCCCACCGTGAAGTTTGCAGCGATGAAAAAGTCGAGGATGAACGTGGGCAACGGCAGCAACAACATCAGCAATACGAGCATGAGGATGATGGGCGCCATGAGGTGTTTTTGCGTGGCGAGTCTATTGACAAAGGCCAGTAGTTTATCCATGAGCGCCCGCCCTCTTCTTGCCCAATTTAAAGATAAAGGCAAGAATCTCGGCCACGGGCCGGAACAACTTTTCGGGGATCTCTGAGTCGATGTCGGTGGAATGATAAAGCGCCCGCGCCAATCCGCGATTTTCTACAATGGGGATCTGGGCCTCACGGGCGATTTTCTTAATTTTCAAGGCCTGATGATCCATTCCCTTGGCCACCACCTTGGGCGCGTTCATTTGACCATGCTTGTACATGATGGCAATCGCGAAATGGGTGGGGTTGGTGATCACCACGTCCGCTTCTTTGGTCTGCTGCGCCATGAGCTTCTGCAACATCTGCATGCCGCGCATGCGCTGCTCGCGTTTTACCTGGGGATCGCCCTGCATCTGCTTCTGCTCGTCTTGAACTTCGGAAGGCTTCATTTTCATTTTTTCTTCGTATTGATGACGCTGCCAAATGTAATCGCCCACCCCAAGCGCCAGCGCAAATGCAATGACAAAAATCCACACGCTCTGCACGTATTCCCAAATCTTCATGCTGATTTGGACCGGCGTGAACTGGTTCATGAGGGTGAACTCCAGCCAAAGAGACTGGGTTGCCTTGTAGGCCAGAAAACTTAAAACCCCTATTTTGAGCACGGTCTTCAGCAATTCCACCATGGACTGCTTGGAGATGAGAACCTTCTTGAAGTTGGCGAAGGGATTCACCTTGCCGAATTTGGGCATAATGGCCTTCCAGGTGACCTGGAACCCAACCTGCACCACGTTGATGATCGCTACGGCGAAAAATATGACAAGAAACGTGGGCAACATAATGAACAGGAACCGCTCGGTGTAGAAATGCGCCACGGTGATGATATGGCCAGAGGTGTCCAGATTACCCAATTCGGTGAAGGTGTGAACCATCATTTCGCCCATGGCGTTGATCATGTACCCGCCAAGGAAGGACAGGGCCAGGAAACCCGCCATTAAAGAGAAAAGCGCATTCAGTTCGTTGGACTTGGCGACCGTGCCTTCCTGTCGTTCCTTCTCCCGTTTTTTGGCCGTGCCTTTTTCTGTTCTTCCCTCGTCCGCCGCGCTCATGGTTGACTCCCCCAATATTTCAGCAACCACAACAAGCTTTCACGATAGCCGTCGATCATGCCGAGAATAAAGGCCGCAATGGGTTTCATAGCCAACCCGATGCAAACAAGGCCGATGGAGATTTTTATGGGAAAACCCACAACCAGAATCTGGAATTGAGGCACTGCCTTGCCGATCATGCCCAGGGTGAAATCGACCAGGAACATGATCACAAAAATGGGCGCCGCCAACTGAAATCCCACATAAAAAATGCTGCCAGTCATGCGGGAGAGATAGGCGATGGAATAGTCGTTCACCGACCCGCCGAATACGGGGATCAACTCGTAACTGCGGATCATGAGTTCGATGAGGACATGATGGCCGTCCACCAGGATAAAGAGTATTAACCCAAAGAGACTGTAGAAGAAAGCAAAAATAGAAATACTGGAGCCGGATTGGGGATCGACGATGTTGATGAACCCGAATCCGATCATGTAGTCCATGATGTATCCGGCAAAAATGATGATCTCAAAGATCAGGGCCGAGGCGAAACCAATGGCGGCGCCAATGACCGCTTCCCCTGCCATTTGAATCAACAACCCGCCAGACGTAGCCTCAACAGGCGCATCCAGGGGGCTCAAAATGCCTGTGAATACGATGGCAAAGGAGAAGGCCACCATGGCTTTGACATGGTTCGGCACGCTCTTCGCGCCAAATATGGGCGCAAAGGCAACGATGGCGCTGACTCGCGCAAATACTAGAATAAAGTCGTATACCTGATTTTCCAGAACCGATGTGTATTCCATCTTACCTGATATAGTAGTTGAGATTGTTGAACAGATTCAGGGTGAAATCCTTCATGATGGAAATCATCCAGGGGAAGGCCAGCAGTACAACCAGCATGATGGCCAGGATTTTGGGTATGAAACTAAGGGTAGGATCTTGGATGGAGGTGACGGCCTGGAAGAGGGAGATGAACACGCCCACCACCAGACCCAGCATGAGGGCGGGCGCCGACACCAGAAAAGCGGTTCGAATGGCCGATGCGGCAAGTTCTACAATCACGAGTTCCGACATAACGCATCCTCCTCAGGCAAAGCTTTGGATGAGTGAGCTGACCAGCAGATGCCAACCGTCCACCATCACAAATAGTAGTATTTTGAAAGGCATGGAGATCATCACCGGCGGCAGCATCATCATGCCCATGGAGAGCAGGATGGACGCCACCACCAGATCAACAATTAGGAAGGGGATAAAAATCAGGAACCCGATTTCAAAGGCGGTTTTGAGTTCGCTGATTATGAAGGCCGGAGTTAGGATTTCCAGCGGAACCTCCAACCTGGTGGCAGGCTTGGGCGCGCCGCTGAGGTGAACAAACAGGGCCAAATCCTTCTCACGGGTGTGTTTCAGCATGAATTTCTTGAGTGGGTCGGCGCTGTTCTCCATGGCCTCGCCCAGGGATATTTCCCCGTTTTTCATGGGGTCGTAGGCGTTTTGCTTGATTTCGCGAAAGGTGGAGGACATGATGAAGAAGGTCATGATGAGAGCCATGCCCGCCAGGATATTATTGCTGGGCACGTTCTGGGTTCCCAACGCCTGTCTGAGGAAGTGAAATACGATGGCGATCCGCGCAAAGGAGGTAACCATGATCAATAGAGACGGCACCAGCGAAAGCACGGTGAGCAGTAAGAAAATCTGAATGGTGTTGGAGGCCGCCTCCGGGCCGTTGGCGCCCAGGTTCACGCTAATTAAGGGGTTGGCGGGTTGCTGGGACTGGATCTGCGCCATTGCCGCGCCGCTTGCAAATACAATGAGGAGCCAGACAAGCTTTTTCATGTCACATCCTCCTCCATGAGCTGTCGCACCGTTTTCGGCGATTCGACATCTTTAAGGGCCTGCTCAAAGGACATGTCGTCTAAAGATTTGATGAGGTTGATCTGGTTCTCGGTTACGCCAATCAACATGCGTTTGCCGTCTGCTTCGATCAGGGAAATGTAGCGGTTGGGACCCATGGGCAGGTTTTGGATGAGCCGTAAATGACTGCCGCCGGTGGCGCCCATCAACTTATTGGGAAAATACTTCTTAACCACCCAGGATAGGCCAAGGACCAGGCCCAACACCACCATGAGAGACCCAATCGCCTTGATCCAAGCCCCGCCGGTTACCGGGGACTGATCGGGAAGGTCGTTCTGATAGGCGGGGACCGGCAAATTGCCAACATCCTGCCCGGCCTCTTCCGGAGCAGTGGTCTCGGCGGCGGCCTTTCCAGGATCGGACGTTGCGCCGTCTCCAGGGTCCTGAGCGACCGCCAGAACCGATACAAGCAGCACAACCGAAACAAGACATCTGCGGATCATGGCTAAATCCTTTTCCAGGGATTGGTGATCTCCGTAATGCGAAGCCCAAAACTGTCTTCGATAACTGTTACTTCCGCTTTCATGATCAGGTAGTTGTTGGCGTAAACGTCTAAAGTTTCGCCAGCGGATTTGGGCAACTCGATAATGGAGCCTGGCTCCAGATCCAAGAAGGTTTGAATGTCGATAGTGGCGCGACCCAGTTCAATGCTTAGGGGAACGACGATTTCCTTGTAGAAGATCAAGTCGCCAATAACGTCTTCAAATGTGGGTTGAACCTGTTCGCTTCGCCTTCTTGACATGAGCTCCCCTTTTTCTTTTTTTACTGAATGAGCAGATCGGAAAAATACACGTTCAACACTTCCCCGTCTTTTTTAAATATGCGGCTTAGCCTAACCTTGATCTTATCGGAAACGTGTTTTATGGTTTCCGGCGCCTTGATCTCCTCGTAGGATTGCTCTCTGAGAATTTTTAAAATGGCGTCCCGGGTCTTAATTTTATACAGCTTTTTATCGTCTGGATCGTCCAAGGCCAATTTAAGCTCTTGGGTGGAAACCTCGAGGGAAATGGTGGTCACAAGGAAGTGCTCAGAGGAGCCCGAGTCGTTCAGGTTAATGGTGAATTTGTTGAGCGACACGGGAAAACCCGTAACGTCTTCTTCCACAACTTCCTCTTCTACAGGAGTTTCCGTATTTTCCTCTTCTTCGGGAGGTTTATTAAAAAACTTCTTGTAGGCAAAATAACCCCCAGCCGCCAGGCCCAGGGCCACCAGGATAATGATGATCAACTTTAAAGGACTTTTTTTACCGCCAACCTCTTCAAAGTCTGCGCCGCCTTCTATACTTTCCTCTTCCCATGCCATTGCATACTCCTCTACAGGAATAATCGTTACTCTTATCATACTATTTTTAAGTAGTGAGAATCTAGTGGCAAGGGCATTTAATTGGATAAATTTTCCCAGTTGCGCCCTTTAAGCCCAGCGCCATATGTGGCCCGCCAGACCACATTCACCACTAAATATAGCTGGTTTGAATTGTCAAACACATAAAATGACACGGGCGCGCCGATTAATTTCAAGCGCGCCCATGCCCTGTGTTTCAATTCTCGCTGCGATTCGCCTCTACCGTTTCAGGTTCAGGGCTTCTTGAAGCAATTGGTCGGAGGTGGTGATGATTTTTGAGTTGGACTGATAGCCCCGCTGGTGTACGATCATGGCCGTAAACTCCTCGGCAATATCGACGTTGGAGCTTTCCAGCGAACTGGAGATGATAGAGCCTCTGCCCCCAGTTCCCTCACCGTCTACCGATGCTGGACCCGAGGCTGCCGTGGACAGATAGAAGCCGCCATCCACCTGTTTCAGTCCATTTTCATTATTGAAGGTGGCCAGAGCGACCCTGGCCAGCTCCAGGCTGAGGCCATTATCGAAGAATCCGATCATGGTGCCGTCTTGGTCAAAGTCGATATCCTGAAGAACACCAGAGCCGTAGCCGTCTTGAGAGAGAGTTCCGGTATTGTATGTATTACCATAACTTGTAGTGAAACTGCCAGGAGGCGTGACCGTGTCGTCGATCAAATCCCATGTGAAGGTAAAATCCGCAGCGCCCGTGGTGAGGTTGGTGAACTGAACCGTTCGTTCCGTTGCAGCCCCAATCGCAGTCCCATCCAGCTCTGCGAGATTGCCCGAGCTGTCGAAGCGGATAAAGCCATCGGGTTGAAACCCGGCAGTGGTGTTGGGCGTGCCGTCGGGGAAGGTGAATTCATAATCCCAACGATCTACATCGGTGTGTTTGGTGTAGGTTAGGGTGAGCTGATGGGCAACCCCCTTGGAATCGAACACTTCGATGCTGGTGGCATAAGTGTCCCCTGGCTGAGCCTCAGCGCTCAAATTACTGATGAAGCGCACAAGTTCGGTGGCTTTTGGCGCGCCGGCTTGACCTAAATCAACCTGAATATCACGAATACCATCGGTAGTGTCCAGGGAGCCATCGGGTTGAGTTCCCACAAAACCCTGAACAATGGCCCCGTTCGAGCTCACCAAATAACCTTGTTGATTGAACCCAAAATTGCCCGACCGCGTATAGGCGTTTGCGCCGTCCAAGTTTACTTGGAAGAACCCTTCCCCTTGAATGGCCAAATGGGTTTTAATGCCAGTCGTTTGGATAGAGCCCTGTTCAAATTTTGATACAATTTCTGTTTCCTTAGTTCCCAGTCCAATCTGAACAGGGTTGCCCGCGCCGGAAATGCCCTTCACCGTATCAGACATAACCTGGGCAAAATTGGCCTGACCGCGTTTAAAACCCGACGTATTGATATTGGCCAGGTTGTTGCCCACCACGTTGAGCGCGGTGGCGTTCGCCTGGAGACCGGAAAGACCAGCATAAAAAGAACCAATTAACATAACCCCGCCTTAGTTGCGCCCTGCCACAAGGATCAGGGCGCATAATATAATCAGCGATTATCGTTTCAAGTTAAGCGCTTCCTGGAGAAGCTGGTCTGTGGTGGTGATAATCTTAGAGTTGGACTGATAACCCCGTTGGTGGATGATCATGGCGGTAAATTCCTCCGCAATATCCACATTAGAGCTTTCCAGCGAGCTGGCGATTATGGAGCCTCTGCCCCCTGTGCCTTCGCCGTCAACCGAGGAAGGACCAGACGCTGCGGTGGCAAGGTAGAAACCGCCGTCCACCTGCTTCAAGCCAGCCCTGTTATTAA
>JBNKOV010000022.1:0-19255 GCA_050294955.1 Holophagae bacterium | reverse complement strand
TATTGCTTTTCAGCAATTTAACTATTGTGACCTCTGTTTAGGTGAAATCTAGGATGATGGGTGATTCTACATACAGAAGTACAGTTGATTGTTTTGCCAAGACATTAAAGAATGATGTATGAATTTCTTTTCTTGGATTTTCTGGATTTCTTCTCTGCAGCAAATACTATTGGCTTTGGACAGACTGTGAATATCACTCCTGGCCACATTCAGTCGCTCGGAGAATGGATCGTTCCTTTTGAGGTCGTCACCAGTGAGCCCACGCCGGAATGCCCCGAACCTGGGGAAAACGACCTTCAGCTTCTCTATCCATGGGTCTCCAATCGTAATAACAGCTTTGAAAGTATCGTGATCGTAGACAATTATGGGGACGAACCCGTTACTGTAATATTGACGGCAACACGGTCCGAAAATGACGTGGAGACCACTTGTCGCACTATTCCGGCTAGGGGCTTTTTGGAAGAGACGGCGTCCACTCTGTTCCCCACGTTAGGTTCCGGAGGGGGGTATTCAGTTCTTGTGAGTTCTCCATCCGATTCGGTTCGTGGACGTTGGGTCACAAATAGCCTGGCAGCGCCCTCTAAACAATCGCCATCTCAAGGCGTCGCCGTTCGGCTTCCTCGAAATGAAAGTGAAGCGAATTCTCGAATTGGCAGGGAAGTGGTTTTTGGGTATCTTCCAATAACCGGTAATGCCATTTCGGCTCCTGTTGTTGTGAACACAGGGGATTCATCAGCGGATGTTTTCCTGCGGCTATATAATCGGGACGGCGTTGAAGTGGGAAACGATGTTCAAGAACTGGCGCCCATGGTTCCTTTCGCTGTTTTGGCAAACTCGCTTGTTTCTGAAGGTTCCGGCGATGTTTACATGACGGCGGAATCAACCGCGCCCATTACTGGCGTTTCTTTTGTATTTGACAGTGTGTTCAATGAACCGGCCATTGGCAACGTGACGGCTATCAATTCCGACGGTCCAGATTCTGGGTCTAAAACGCTGTTTTATCCATGGGTGTCCAATAGAGATAATCTCTTCGAGAGTATAGTTGTTGTGAATAACTTTGGCGGCGCTCCGGTTACGGTTACTCTTACTGCAACTCGCGGAAACGGAGAGACTTCGGCTCCGGTGCAAAAAACTATCCAAGGCAATGGGTTCATTAGCAGTCTTGCATCTGAACTGTTTCCCGATTTGGGGAGCGGGGGAGGCTATAACGTGGCTTTGTCTTCTCCTTCTTCAAAGGTGAGTGGTCAATGGGTGACCAATAATCTGGCGGCGGCTTCTAAAAGTTCCCCTTCTCAGGGGGTAGCTGTTGATGTTTCTGGTGTTGGCGATTCGGAGCAGGTTGGCGCCAACCTCCTGTTCGGGTATCTCCCAATTTTGGGTTCCTTCACATCTGCGCCCGTCATTGTGAATGCAGGAAGTCAAAATACACTTGCTACTTTAAGGTTTTATAACGCTTCGGGCGAACTGGTTGGAACTTCTACTCAGGATCTCGCTCCAGGTGCGCCATTTGCCGCTATTGCAAATAATCTTGTTCAGACGGAGCAGAATGTGTACCTGGTGGTGAGTTCTGATGGTCAACCGCTTACAGGCGTTGCTTTTGTCTTTAACGGTGAGTTCAACGAGCCCGCCATCGGGAATGCGACAGCCATAGACTTCCAACCCTGATTTTGAGGAAAGGCCAGGCAGGAGCTGGCCTTTCCCTCTTCCTAATGTGTTCTGGCAGGCTGCTTTGGTGTAGAGCTTTTGTTTTTCTGGTGGCAAGTTTCCATGGAAAAAACCTGCCTAGGGAACCAGTCCTTTTCTTTCCATCCTGTTTGGTTTAAAATGAACAGGTTATTCATGATGCAGCGTGAGGAGGCAGGGGTGACAAAAAAGATACTGTTCAGTTTTATACTGGTATTACCCCTTTTTGCCCTTCAACTTAGCAGCAGCAACTGGTATAAGCTGACAGGGGGGAAAGATCTCACGCTTCCCGAAACGTTTGAATATCGCAAATGGCAGTTTGCGGGGAGTTCGGTTATTCCTGATGACAGAAATAATAACAAAGCGCTATTTCCGGGAACCCATCATGTATACATCGATCCGGACGCTTATAAACACCGTCAGGAAAAGGGTTTCTTTCCCGATGGAACCATCATCGTCATGGAAGTATCCCATTTACGTTTTACTGAATCAGAAGCGGGCCACGGGTACTTTACTACGGGCGGTTACGACATATTAGTTCAGATCAAGGACCGACGGGTGTTTAGTGGAAAAGGTTGGAGTTATTATGCTTTTTACGACAAAGACCTTAAAGCGGGAAAGAAAATAGCTTCTCCGGCAGATGGTCGCTGTCAATCCTGTCATCAGGCTGGCGGTGAAGATGATGAAGTTTTTTCCCAGTATTATCCTACTCTGAGGAAACCCTGATTTGGGTTAGCATTTAATGTTGAGCGCTTCCATTAGGGCCATGCATTTTTGGCGAGTCTCCTGGTATTCCGAGCTGCTTTGAGAATCTGCCACGATGCCTCCGCCCCCATGAAAGCAGACCTTGTCTCGATTTTGAATGAGAGTACGAATGAGAATATTGAGATCCATATTGCTTGAGGTGTCGATATATCCCATGCTGCCGGTATAGGGGCCTCTTGCTTCCTCCTCAAGTTCTGAGAGCCGTTTGATGCAAGATATTTTAGGAGCGCCGGTTATTGTGCCGCCCGGAAAAACTGCCGGAATGAAATCCAGGAGATCCGCTCCCTGTTTCAGCTCGGCGTTCACCTGGGAAACAAGGTGGTGGACATGGGAATAGGATTCAATAGTGCAGAATTCATCGACAAAAACACTTCCCGGGCTGGCGACTCTGCCCAGATCGTTTCGGATAAGATCGACCAGCATGAGGTGTTCCGCTTGTTCTTTGGGGCTTTTAAGCAGATCACAACGCGCCAGGTCATCCTGTTCTGGATCATTTGGGCTGCGAGGTTTGGTGCCTGCAATAGGACGCGCTGTAATGGTCTGCTGAAATTTTGCCGCCAGACGCTCCGGTGAACCCGATAAAACCCAAAGGTCGCCTAACCTGAATATGCCCATGAAAGGGCTGGGATTCAACCCACGAAGCCGTCTATAGGTAGCAAGAGGGTGTTGATGCGAGCTGGTGAGGAACCGTTGGCTCAGGTTGGCCTGATAATAGACGCCATCATAGATGTCTCTTTGCACAAGAGCAATTTTTGCATAATAATCTTTTTCAGTTTCTCGCCAACCCATAGTAAGGTTTGGGGGCGCGGGAGTTTGCCATTTCTGCGGGGTCTCGTCATTGAGCGGTGATCCATAGGTCAAAAGCCCAAGCTTTCTGTCGAAAATGAACACGCTGGAAGCCAAAAGCCAGACACCTTCAGGTTCTTGCCAAAGTGGGTGGGCGCTGTCGGGGTGAGCAAATGGGTTGAAGGCTTCATAGGTGAGCATGGGGAACAACATGGGTCCGCCATATGGACCATTGCTCACATGGAACTGGTTCAGCCAATTTCGAAAGGAAGTTTTGTCCAATTTCACCACATGACCTGTTTGAAGATCTCGATACTCCCAGGTGTCCTTAACCTGAAGGAACAAACCTGCGATGTGATTCGTCAGCAGGGACTTTTGAGAACGAGGACCAATGGCGCCTGCTGAGTCCAGAAAACAGGCCATGGCATGACGATCCATATGCGCCATAGCCAGTTCTAGAAAGCCAGCCTCATCCATCTCACGTGTCTCGATTTGGATGTCCGGCATTTGTGGGTTGAAGGAAGTGTCTGTCATTTGATCCGATGAAGCAGAAAAATCGGGAGTGCTCTGAGCACCTTGGAGAATGGGTTGTCCTGGAATCCCTGGAGGTGGGAAACGGCCTTTTCAGCAAAATGTTGGGCTTGGGACCATGTTTCTTTTAAACCTGAATGGGAGCGAATCGCCTGCATCAAGGCGCTTTCAGCTTCCATGTCCCCATCCCATAGGCGGGTAATCATGTCCCTGGCGGTTTCTGGCTGAGAGGTTAGCAGCTTGATTATGGGAAGCGTCACCTTTCCGTCTTTAAGGTCGCTGAGAACCGGTTTACCCATAACCCGCTCGCTGCCCATGTAGTTTAGATAGTCGTCCATCAATTGAAATGATATGCCAAAGTTGAAGCCAAATTGGAAAAGCGCTTCACATTGGTCCTCACTGCAATTGGCTAGTAATCCGGCTGCCTTGGTGGCGCCGGCAAACAAATAGGCGGTTTTACGGGTAAGAATATCAAAGTAGGTTTCTTCGCTAATCCTGGTTTCGAAGTTGACTCTGTGCTGAAGGAGTTCGCCTTCAATCATGCGTTCGGAAACCTGATTCACCAGTTGAAGCACATCGACGCGACCCGTGCTTAATCCGGTGGTATGTGCTTTTGTGTAGAGAAGGTCTCCATAGAGCACAGTCAGAGTATTGCCCATATCGTGATTCAGTGTGGCCTTTCCTCGCCGGGTCTGGGCTTCATCGATAATGTCGTCGTGAATAAGAGTCGCAGTGTGGACCAGCTCAAAAACCAGGGCAAAAGTTATAGCATCGAACTGGTTATAGTTCAGCATTTTACTGGTGAGAATCAGCAGTTTGGGACGGAGTCGTTTTCCCGGTGCGTCCATAATGCGGTGAGCCAATTCGTTGAGATAGGGATGGTCCGAACCCAGGACGCGGCCCATTTCTTCTTCCATGGCTTTAATTTCTGGTGCTACAAGTTCGTTTATTTGCGAAGTGTCCAACTTTGTTCCCTGACTGATATTGGGCTTTCACCCATGAACGCTGAATCTTAACACAGACCAACTTTTGGCAAAAGAGCAATCCGCTCCCAGATGGTCGATTCTCAGTTTTGCAGGGGCAAAAGGCCTGATTTGAGCCTGTCATTTTTCAGGAATGGATTCCTTGCCAAAATCTTGGTAATCGTTTGATGGCGTCAGTCGCATATGATTCTATGAGGACTGTCTGGGCGATTCGGAAATAGCTTTTTCAAAAACTTTGAGTTGGTGTCTTGCCATGGCAAGGTTTCCGTCTTCTCGATTCAGGACAATGTAGAGCATGAGTTTTCCCGTATTGCCGATCATGCGAATCAGGTGGTATTGGCCGCCCAAGGTCATAAGAATGTCTTCGATTTTATCCTTGAGGCCCAAGGTCCGGATCACCTTGACTTTCTCTCGGACCATCTCGGCGCCGCCCCTTGCAAACTCTTCCAGTTCAATTGACTCCAGCTCTCTTTTCATTAGCGCCATACCGCTGTTGATATCCACGATGCAGGCGCCAAGAATTCCCTCGATGGTGTTGACAATGTGAAGGTCAGCTAATTCGGTTTCATTTATTGCCCAGGGAAGATTGGCAGGGGCTTGGCCTTCTTTGGATCCTTTGTCCTTGTGTTTTGCCAGTCTGGACCGGACTTTCTCTTCCATCTCTTTATGGCATTTGCCTGCGAGCTCTCGCGGATCTGTCACATCTGAGTGATAGTTGACCTTATGGGACAACAGTACTCTGCCCGAGTAATATACGGTGATCATGATGTGAGCCACAGGTCGGGGAAGGATCTCTGTCTGGATATCGATTGAACGATCACCTACTGAAAGGGAAGATAAATATCCTGCTCCATCCTGGGACAATGCGGCTATAGCGTTGCCCCCGTGTTTTTTCAAAGTCTGGGAATAATTCCTGTTTTGGGACGCTTGTTGATTCATTAAATTACCCTCACCCCGTCCCATCGGTTTTTCCCAAAAATACTTTTCCAATTATTTTTGTTTGGCTCGATATTGAATATTCAGATTTTTGGGTTTCAACCATTATCGAGCTTTCAATCCACTAATTCGGCCCAGGCCATACCCGCCTTGGGCCTTTTCCGACAATGAGGAAAAACTAAATACTGAAGCTTTTCTCAAAGCTTCTGAGAAGGTGTCTGGCCATTGCCAGGTTGGACTTCTCTCGGTCCAACACCACATATAAAAACAAGTTTGTTGCCTTGGCAAGGGGCCGAATAATGTGATATTGGTTTTTCAGGGAAATAAGGATATCTTCAATGTTGTCATTGAGACCCAGGGTTTTCATGGTTTTCATTTTAGCTCGAACTACCTGCGTGTTGCCAGCAGCCGCGAGGTCCAGATCAACAGGGCCTCCACCCTTTTTGCCGAGGACCATTCCGCTGTCGGTATCTGCCAGGCACGCTCCAACAAATCCATCAATTTCCCCTAAGCTGGTGAGATCGACATTCGCCATATTTTCTCTCCTAACGCATCATTCCGGTAGCAATACCGGGCCTATCATTATAGTTGGCTGGCCCGTTTTGTCAATAAAATTTTGTTTGTCTTGTCTGATTGCGAGGTTGCATAAGTGTATTATAGTATGATGCTTAGGTGGCCTTTTCATGCTCTGGCGGTTCATTTTCCTAAATTCGGAAAGCAGGTGGTTCTATCGATGTTTGAAGGTCCCGTGTTTCCAACTTCCTTATCAGAAGCCCACGGTTTCCCTCGCTAATTGCAGAAAGCATTCTAGCGGGAGGCGATATTTTTGCAATTTTGGGGAGTCGTTTCACCGATCTATGGGGGTTGACTGTCCATTCGTACTTTTAAATGGTGAGGGGCGTCATCTATGGCAATCAGGCTGTTATGCGTCGCGCCACCTTATTGGGAATCGCGATCCCCAGCCGGAGGGACTACAAAGGCGGTTGAGGAGAAATCCGGTTTCAGGTTAAATTCGCGGAAGCGGATTTTGCTGCCTTCCCCATCTTCACCCATGATTTCAAGTGATTTAGGCAGCCAATTCTTGTCGAAAATCACTTGGATCTGGTAAGGTTCGCTCCCTCTGGGTTGAAAGCGGTATACTTCTCCGTGTTCATCTTTCTCTCTGTCAATGATGAACAGGCTATCTACATCAGAGCCATAAAGCAATAGCTGCACCAGGGGTTCGCCCAGGAAATCCTTTTGCGAAGTTCTGGTTTCGGTGTCTGCCAACATGTCTTTTTCATAGCAGGTTGTTCCATCCCAGATAAACGATTTTTTGTCACCCTTTTGGTATTCCATGCGCATGCGGCCAGGTCTCTCGACAAGCAGATAGCCTTCCACCCGTGATGGATCAAAGAAGTCGCTGTAGATTTCCTGCTCAAATCGAACCTCGAAACGGTCCAGCTTTCTAAACGCCTCAATGACCGCCTTTTTGGCTGTAGGTTCCATTTGGTAGGCAATCATGCAAATCAAAGTAATAAACAAGGGGGGGCTCCCAATCGAAAAAATATGAATGAAACAGGCCCCCAACGGCGAATGTTCGGCCTGGAGGCTTGGACCTTCTCTATCATAAACGGGAAATGGGTCCCTGAGTTTGCATTCTTTCTTTTTTCTTAAAGATCTTTCTTGCCTATCCGGCCCATGTTATTTATACTAACGGGTCGGTCCCCATAGGGACGGGTATGTATTGAGGTGATTTTTTAGGAATTTAAGGAGTACATTGGATGGCAAATCACAAGTCAGCGGCCAAAAAAGCAAAACAAGATCTGGTGCGTAGAGCTCGCAACCGCGCCGGCAAAAGCCGTTTGAGAAGCGCATTAAAAAAATACCGTTCACTGGTGGCTGAGGGATCCGCAGACGCGGCTTCTCAACTCACAAGCATTCTTTCTCTGGTTGATGTATCCGCGAAACATGGATTCATTCACCGCAACGCCGCCAGTCGTTTGAAGTCCAAGTTAACTAGACAGACCAACAGCATTTCCGCTTAACAACAGCATATTGAGGGGATGGGAAATGAACCGGAAGCCGCCTCAGTGCAAAAGGGTTTTCACCCGCCCGTCCTATCCCGCCCCCTTCCATCTTTAACGCCTTGATTGGCGGTCAAACTCCGTTGCGAGACGTCTATGGCTATACGCGTATTTGCCAAAAAGGTTTTTTTGGGGTCGGTTCTAACTGGCGCGGCGTTTCTTGTTTTTGGAGTAATTCTTGCTTCCTGCGCCTGGCTCTACATTAAAAACACCATTCAGGGCGAGGTGGTAACTGTTCCTGACCTTTTAGGAAGCAGCATTGAAGATGCCCAGGCTCGTGTGGAAGATCTCGATCTTGTTTTCCAGATAGAAGATGGGCAAAAAGTATTCAGCAATGTCATACCGGCTGATCGGGTCTACCTTCAGATTCCTCGCCCGGGTCGAAAAATAAAAACAGGTCGCATTGTGGAAGTCACCATTTCTGCTGGACCCGAAAAAAAGCTGATCCCCAAGTTGGAAGGGGAGACCCTTAATTTCTCTTCCACCCTGCTTAAAGGCGTGGGCAAGAAAGTGGATATCTTATCGAGAGCGCCCTCCTCCTTGCAAGACCGGGGTCGTGTTTTAGCGCAAAGCCCAAAAGCCGGTGAAGACCCCGAAATTTTAAGAAGTATGGCCCTGCTTGTTTCCGACGGCGAACAATATCCCTGGTATGTGATGCCGGATCTCAATGGCAGGGATTATGAAACGGTTAAAGCCTTTTTAGATCGGCATGAATTTCGCATGATTACCAGATACCAGGCAGACGACCCAGATTTGGGTCCGGTTGTGTTGAGACAAATTCCCCAGCCCGGCTTTGCAGTGAATAAGTCTCAAACCATTACTCTCATTGTAAATAAGGATTTCTAGCTATGTTTAAATTGGCGCCTTCGTTGCTCGCCGCAGATTTTTGGAACTTGGAAGGCTGTGTTGTCGATGTGGTCAGTGCTGGGGCGTCTGTGCTTCATATTGACGTGATGGACGGCCATTTTGTCCCCAACCTCACGATGGGTCCGGGCATGGTCAAAGCCCTGAAGGGGAAAACCGAAGCCCTGTTGGACGTTCATCTCATGGTCAGTGATCCCGATTTTTATGTTGAGCCCTTTGCAAAAGCTGGAGCCGATTGGATTTCTTTTCATTATGAGGCAACGGTTCATCCCCATCGAGTTAGTCAGAAGATACGATCTTTTGGTTGTAAATCAGGTATTGTTCTGAACCCTGGCACGCCTGTTTCGGCTTTGGAAGGGATGATTCCACACGTGGATTTTGTTTTGTTGATGAGTGTGAACCCGGGTTTTGGCGGTCAGGCATTTATTGGCGAGAGTTTCAACCGCCTCAAACAACTCAAGGCTTTAATTGAAAGATTGGGATCAGATGCCTTTATTGAGATCGATGGCGGCGTGGGGCCAGGTAATGTAGCCCAACTGCATCGTGAAGGCGTTTCCGTTGCAGTGGCGGGGTCAAGTGTTTTCGGAAAACCGGTTCCGGCAGATGCGGTTCGGGAACTTATTGCCCTGGCGGAGGCTTCGAAATGATTAGGAAAAACGGACTCTATCTTTTGGCAGTGGTTTTGACCTGTCTTGCATGTGGTCCCAAAAAGGAAACCCTCACGGAAAAAATCCGAAACGGCAAGTTGACTGTAGACGAGGCCTTTTCAAAAGGGGTCCAGCAAATGGCTGAGCGCAAATACCAGGATGCCCGTCAGTGGTTTCGCCTGATTGAAGCTCATGCGCCCAATTCTAAGTATTTCAGCCAGTCCAAGCTGCGCATTGCCGATACCTATTTCTTTGATAAAATGGCCACCTATATTGAAGCATCGGTGGAGTATAAATCATTTCTTACCCATTTTCCAACACACCCGAAGGCCGATTATGCTCTTTACCAATACGCCATGTGCTTCTTTACTGAAATTGAAAGCGCAGATCGGGATCAAACCAGCACCTGGACCGCCTACACTGAGTTCAAAAACCTGATTGATCGATATCCTAAAAGTGTTTACGCGGAAAAGGCCAGGGATAAAATTGCACTTTGTCAGCTTCGGCTTGCGGAGCATGAGTTTACTGTTGGTTATTATTATTTTCGTCGTGGCCGCGGGTTCGAACAATCCGCCGAGTCGCGATTTAAAGGGATTATTGATAACTACGAGTCTACTTTTGATGAAGAAAAGACCTATTTTTACCTTGCAGAGACCTTGTGGCGCAGGGAAAAATACAAAGAGGCCCATACCTATTACACATTTTTGGAGAGAAACCATCCCGAGAGTGAATACCGCCCATTTGTGTTGGACAAACTGGCCAGATGGGAGCGGATACAGGAAGAGGGGGTCGATCCCGGTGAAATATCCGCAGGAGCAAGTGACCCGATCAGGGATAAAGAGGTACAATAGGCTAAACGTTGGAAGCGCCAACTTGTTTTGGACTTCCAACTGAGCTGTGAACGACCGCGCTACGGTCTCATTATCTGGAGGAGTTGCCCATGAAAAAAGGGGTTTCGAGTACAGATTTCATCGATGTGGACAGCTTGCTGTCCGAAGAAGAAATCATGACGCGCGACGCTGTTCGCGACTGGGTTGAAAAACGATTTTTACCGGTGGTCAATCAACACCATAGGGATGAAACATTCCCCATGGAATTGGCCCCAGAACTGGCTGAGTTGGGAGTATTCGGAGCGAATATTCAGGGTTACGACTGCGCCGGTTTGAACAACGTGGCCTATGGCCTCATCATGCAAGAATTGGAAAGAGGCGACTCAGGACTGCGCTCCTTTGTCTCGGTTCAAGGCGCTTTGGTTATGTACCCCATCTGGGCTTATGGCAACGAAGACCAGAAGAACCGCTACCTTCCCAAGCTTGCCTCTGCCGAAATGATTGGTTGTTTCGGTCTTACCGAACCGGATCATGGTTCCGATCCCGGCTCCATGAAAACCCGGTGTAGGAAAGACGGTGACAACTGGGTGATCAATGGCGCAAAAATGTGGATTACCAATGGATCCGTTGCTCATATTGCCATCGTTTGGGCTCGTGATGAACAAGGCATTGTGCGTGGGTTTATTGTCCCTACGGACACAGAAGGATTCAGCGCTCCTAAGATGAAGGGGAAATTCTCTCTCAGGGCTTCCATCACCTCAGAGTTGGTTTTCGACAATGTCGTGGTTCCCGACAGTGCGCGTCTTCCCAATATCGAAGGGTTGAAAGGCCCTCTTGGTTGTTTGACTCAAGCTCGTTACGGCATTTCTTGGGGTGCTATTGGCGCAGCAATGGCCTGCTACGAATCTTCCCTCAAATATGCGAAGGAACGCATTCAGTTTGACAAGCCGTTGGCTTCCTTTCAGCTTATACAAGCAAAGTTGACTGATATGCTTACCGAGATTGTGAAGGCTCAATTGCTCTCTCTTCAACTGGGAAGGCTCAAAGACGCAGGAACCTATAACTTCGCCCAGGTTTCCATGGCTAAAATGAACAATGTGGCTATAGCTCTTGACATTGCTCGCGCGGCTCGTGACCTTCACGGCGCAAACGGCATTATTGACGAGTACCCCGTTATTCGACACATGCTTAACTTGGAATCCGTCAAAACCTATGAAGGCACTCATGATGTTCACCGGTTGATTGTGGCCAACGCCATCACCGGCATCAGCGCTTTTAAATAATTCGTTACATGGTCCGCCCTGCGGGGCGGACGCATGATTCGGGTCTTGCCTATGCCGCATCTACCCCATCTTAAACCGCGTTGGCGAGTTGAATCTTGGGATTCTCTTGATCGCAGGCCGGTGGTTACGGAGTCGGGGCGCGGCGTTATTTCGTTAATTGACCACCCCGAGGGTCTTGTTGTAGAGCGTCCTTATCGCCATGGCGGACTCCGTCGGTTTTTGTTTCCCAAGGCATTCAGATTGGGACCCAGGGCGAAAAATGAGTTTGAAATCCATCAGGCAGCTTTTGAGGGTGGTGTTTCAACTTGTGAACCTGTAGGTTGGAGCCAGCAGCACTGCGGTATTCCTTTTTTTCGGCATTATTTTTTTTATTCTCAGTTCCTGCCCGGTGCAACCGTATTGCCTCAATGGTTGGATACAAATGGTTTGTCGACGAAACAGGCGAGACAGATGGCCAAAATTATATTTAGGCTATACGAACTGGGGATTCGCCATACCGACCTGAATTTGAATAACTGGCTTGTGAGTGGCGGTCAGATCTTTATCATCGACTTTGACAGAGGTGAATTTGTTCGGCAGGAACCTCAGGCCTATTTAGGCGTTGTTTTGCGCAGAATGCTTCGGTCTGGACGAAAGCTTGGGATAAACAAACCAGGTCCTTTTCTTCGTTTTGTGGTTCAGGTTGCCGATTTATTTTGCCTTAATCCCAGAGATCTTTTGGGATTGGCATCCAATCAGGATATGCGCCGACGATGGTATCATCGAATTGTGTGGAAGTTGAGCGGTGGACATGTTCGTTGATATTGCTCTTGAGACTGATTTTCCTTGGATATGGGTTTTCCTGATTTTTTGCGCCTAAAATAGTCAGGTTCAATTTTCCTGCTCTTTCTCATACAAATTCGACCCAAAATCAGGGGAGATGTGTTACTTTTATAGCAGGCTTAAGGAAAATATTCATTTTCTGGCTCCAAAGCCGTAAACTTCTTGTTGTGTTCCGACGATATGGGAATAAGTGGTTATATTGGTTAGGAATGTCATATGGATCCAGTTGAAAAATTAAGTCCGGAAGACTTTAAAGCGCTGAGAGAGTACATCTACAGCTCAAGCGGTCTCTTCTTTTCGGACGCGAAGCTCTATTTTGTAGAGAATCGGATTTCCAAACGGCTGCAACAGCTAAAGATGAGCAAGTACCAAGAGTATTTGAGGCACATCAAGCAGCCCGGCAACAAGCAGGAGCGCTTCCGGCTGTTCGATGCTGTAACCACCAATGAGACTTCATTTTACAGAAATCCGCCACAGATCGACGCGTTTTCCAAGAACATCCTGCCAAAAGTTGTGAAGGCCTTAAAGGAAAGAGGTCAAAAGACACTAAAAATCTGGTCGTCAGCCTGTTCATCGGGTGAGGAGCCCTACACCCTGGCTATGGTCCTGGACGATCGAAAAGAACTGCTCGATGGTTTGAACGTTCAAATCCATGCAACCGACATTAGTCAGGACATTTTGCAGAAAGTGCGTGAGGGGTCCTATCAGTCCTACACCATGCGAAATCTATCAGCAACCTTCAAAGACAGATATTTTGTGCGTGATGGAAGCAACTTTAAAATCACCGACAAAATTAAGAAAATGGTTATCCCCACCTATTTCAACCTTGTAGACTATCCCGGTTATGTGAAGTACCGGAATATGGATGTCATCTTTTGTCGAAACGTGCTCATCTATTTTGACGTGAAGGTTAAGCGCGAAATAATCAAAAGTTTCTATCAGAGTTTGGGCAATCAGGGATATCTGCTCATTGGGCATTCTGAAAGCTTGCACAACATCAATAAAGATTTCAAATTAGAGCATTTTTCCAGGGCTCTTGCATACCTAAAACCCAACTAGGAGAGAACCGAGTTATGGGATTGAACCCACAGGAAATTGTTGCAAAAACCGGCGAATTGCCAACGCTCCCCCACGTGGCGACTAAAGTCATGAGGCTGGTCGGCGATCCTACCACGTCCGCCAAGGACGTTCAGGACGCTATCATCACCGATCAGGGTATGACTGGGCAGATTTTGAAAATTTCTAATTCCGCCATGTTTGGAATGAAGCGAGAGGTTCGAACCCTTACCCATGCCATCATGCTACTGGGATTTGACACCATCCGCTCCATTGTCGTAGCCTCGGCCTCCAAGAAATTATACGCTGGCAAGGGGGGGACTGGATTCAAGGAAAAACTGATTTGGGAAAACTCCATAGGATCCGCCTTGGTTGCCCGAGGGATTGCTGAGCAGTTCTCCAATATGGATAAAGAAGAAGCATTTATTGGCGGTCTAATGCACAACATGGGCAAAACCGTTCTCAATACCAAGCTTTCCGACGCTTACAGCCGAATAATGGCTGCTTCTTATAACGAGGGCACCCCAATCTACATCCTGGAGCGAAAAGAGCTGGGATTTGATCATGCGGAATTGGGGTACTGCCTGATTCGACAATGGAACCTGAGCGAGAGTCTGGCCCAGGCGGTCAGACACTATTTGGAGCCTGAAAAAGCGCCGCCTGAGTATCGGCGACTGACAGCCGCCATCAGCTTGGGAACTATGTTCTGTGTTGATATGGGTTTGGGGGTCTCCCAGCCTGTTCCTCTTGAGGAACAGCGCATCGAACCCATTAAAGACATACTCGCCTTGACTAATGACCGCCTGGATATCTGGAGAAAGGTGGTCGCCAAAAAATTGGAACAAGATGCGGATATGATCAAGGGCCTATAAGGCCTTGAAAGAGCTGAGCCATGCCTACAGTGGATGAATATATTGAAAGCATAAACAATCTTCCCGTGCTTCCTGAAATAGCGCGCAAGATCATTGCGCTTGCCGATAGTGAAGATCCGGATATTGCCGAAATATCTGAGCTTATCCAGAAAGATCCTGTGATCACAGTCAAGATCTTAAAGCTCATAAACTCTGGATACTACACTTTGCGCAAGGAAGTTATTTCTGTTCGTCAAGCCGTCATTCTGCTAGGTTTGCAACAAGTACGCAATCTGGTGGTCACCATGGTCACCGTGAACCACTTTACCGAAAAACCGAACGCCCGGATAAAACTCATTGATTTTTGGAATCACAGTTTAGGCGTTGCGACAATTGCCCAAAGCCTGGGCGAGCGATTTGGATATAGAAACACCGGCGACATTTACCTCTGCGCATTGCTGCACGATATCGGAAAAATCATTATCCAAACCTACTATCCTTTGGATCTACTTCGGATCATACGTCTTATCGATCGGGAATCTATACCCATGTTCGAGGCAGAGAAAAAAGTGCTGGGGTTCACCCACGCAGAAATTGGCGCTTGTCTCACCAAGCTTTGGATGTTCCCAGAAATGGTGTCCGACGCTATTCTCAATCACCACGACTGCACTAAAAGTCAGGATCCCCTGTTCTCCGCTATCTTAGAATTTTCTGATATGATTACTAAATCTCGGTTATATGCGGTTTATGGCGACCAATATACCGATTTCATCATCGAGGAACACCAGAGTTGGCGGGTGATATGTGAGCAATTGGCGCAAAAAGATGAAGAAATAGACTTTGTCCGCCTCCTCCTTGAAATGGATGATGAAATTGATCGCGCCAGGGAATTGGTGAAACAGGCTCGGGAGTGAGAGGCATGTGGTTGACCGTTCTCATATCCAGCGTTCCATCTCTTATTCTTTTGGTTCTCCTTATATTTACCCGCAAGAGTATTCATCGGTTGGAAAAGGGACAACTTTCCCTTTTAGAGGAACGGGAACGACGCGAAAAAGAGCTGGCCGCCTTGGAAGCCGAGCAAACTCGATTAAAGTCACAGATCTCACAATTCAACCAAACATTGGCCCTATTTAGACAAAATATGGACGAAATAGAGGGGCGCTCTATAGAGGATTGCACTGCAATTCGGAAAAACATGGAAGCGCTTTTCAAGAAAATTGAGCAGCTGCAACCTGGCATTTCCAGCGAATCTGCCCGTGAGTTGCTGGACTCTCCTTTAGTTGCTGAAGTACTGTCACTATTGGAACAGGGTGAGAGCCCGGTGGAAATTGCCAGGAGAAAGGGGATACAGGTGGGCGAGATCACCCTGATTAAGAGTTTGAAAAAATTCTCGCCCAAGGCGCGACCATGATCCAGGAAGCGCCCAAAGATATTCAACCCTTCCTTGCGCCTTTCCATCAAGACAACGTTGTTTTTGATGCGCCTGATCGCCAATCCTTTTCTATATTCCACTTTAAATCATTTAGCTCCGCCGTTAAGATGGTGTTTCATTTCCGAAAGCACAAGGAGTTCCTTGCTGCGGAGAGAGCTTATAATGAGGCTTTGAAAACGCATGGCATTGGCTTGTTCAACGATGCTGAAAGCGCCTATCGAGAATGTCTACGTCTTCAACCCGATCACGAACCTGCTCGCAATAATCTCGCCGCCCTCTACATTCGCCAGAACAGTCATGATCTGGCTGAAGAGGAGTTGAAAAAGGCCATTGAAATCAGACCAAAATTTCACAGAGCCTACTATAATTTGGGTCTATTGTTTCAGTCCATGGAGCGCACCGATGAGGCTGTCTTACAATTTGAGAAAGCGCTGGCTATCAAAAAAGACCATCTCTGGTCTCATATTGCTCTAGGTGAGATTTATGCTGAGCGAGAGCAGTATCCCAGAGCCATCAGGCATTATCGCGAGGGTCTTGACCATGCGAGTTTTCCTTTTCCGGTTTTATTGCGTCTTGCCCAATTACATTTTGTTTGTGATGAATGGGAGCAAAGCGAAGGTTATTTAAAGGAGGCGCTAAGGCTTAAAACCACGCCTGAAGTGCAGTACAATTTGGGATGGCTGTTGGCTGTGCGCGATCAGGACCCTCAATGTGTTTCCTTGTTCAAAGAGGCAGAACAAACCCATGCAGGGTTTAAAGACGCTCTTTTTAATCTGGCTGTTGCCCAATCTTTGACGGGTTCCTGTGCCCCATCGGTTCGCAATATGATTCGTTATGTGAAAACCTATCTGGAGAATGACCCCAGCCACCTGGTTGAAAAACTCACGGTTCTGGTAAAAGTCAACCCGAGAAACCATCAGGCGTTTCTTCAAATTGCAACCTATTATCTCGAACAATCTCAGCACCAGAAGGCGATTGACACACTTAACTCTGCAATACGAATCGATCCTCGATGCGTGCCCGCAATTCAGGCTCTTGCTGATAGCTATCAGGCTCTTGGCCGATATAAGGAAGCTATTGTGGCATATCGACGCATGATAAAAATTGCGCCTGAAGAAGTGGAGGGGTATTTGGGTCTTACCAAGGCTTACGGCGCCATTGAGAATTATGCGGCTGCCGTTCCGGTTATTGAAAAAGTCCTGGAGTTGGATCCCAACAACACTGAAATCAATTATCAGTATGCGACACTCATGGCACAGGAGGGGGAATTCCCCCTGGCCCATAAGCATTATCGGATTGTCGCTTCCCTGGATCCCAATTTTCCGCGTATTCAAAAACGACTTAAAATGTTAGAAGAGGAGCTGGAAGAGGATGTAGAGTTCTCTCCCTGGCCAAATAAAGCCTGAGTCCTATTCGCTTTTCTTGGGCGCCTCTTCTGTTTTGGCTTTGGGGAAATCATGGGTGTGCCTTTCGGATGTGCAGGAAGCCTGTTGTTCTTTGGTAAGCTTTGGCGCTTCTTGCAGCTCATTGTTTTCCAAAAGAATCATAGCCGTTATCATGCCCTCGTCTGATCGCACGAAGTTCAGTTCTGCGCCCACGCCTTCGATAATGAATTCATCCACATCCACGGGAAGGAGTCGGTTCTTTTCCTTTGTTTCTGGTTGACCATAGAGCTTTCCATCTTCCAAGGTGACCTTGATGTGGTTTTTATGGGGCGTCCAAAAATAAACGCCTTCGTAGTCTTTAAGCATCATCGGGTCCAACTCGATCACTGCTCTTTGGGGTGGAGTTTGGGCCTCTTTTTTGTGATCGTGAGAGTGGTCGTGATTGTGATCTTGCCAGGCGAAAGCCGAGGCAGTTAATAGAAGCATAAATAGAATTTTTTTAAACATGGGTTCTCCTCGTGCCGAAAATCCAAAAAATCATCCGGTACTCTCGTAAGTATAAAGTAAAGCACGGTCACAAATCGAACCCTTTTTGAATTTTTTGTTTTTTTCATCATCTAAAAGGGTTTAACGCAGTAACCTGTTTGAATTCCAGTTCACTTTTTATTATGTAAATGGTATATTCAATATTGTAAAGAGCAAAAAGGGGAGAAATTCCATGATGATGTTTTGTGATTTTAGAGCTTTGAGTTTTGGGTTTTTTTTGATCGCCTCCTGCATTTTGGCGCAAACCCTGACCGCTGGCGAACCTGTCTTTACTGACGTGACGGCTCAGGCCGGATTAAATGTTGAGCATGGGTATATTGCTGGCGAAAACATCAATGAGATCAAGATGATGGCTGGCGGCGTTGCTGTTGGCGATTACGATGGTGATGGATTGCCAGATCTCTATATGATCCGGGGCGACATTGGGGCCAACCTTCTGTTTCGCAATATGGGGGACGGCACATTTGTAGACATGGCAGTTCAAGCTGGGGTCGCCATCACCGGGGAACGCGGTTGTGGACCTGCATTTTTTGATTTTGACGGGGATGGTTGGCAGGATCTCTATGTCGGGGGCGTAGAAAATACACCACCAAGATTGTACCGAAACCTTGGCAATGGCGCTTTTGAGAATGTAAGTGAAAAAGCAGGTCTAAACGTTACAGGAAACACCTTCTCAGCCTCTTATGGCGATTACGACAGGGATGGTGATCTTGATCTGTTTATGACGCATTGGATAGGGTATCCGGAAATCCAGGGAGCTCATTTGTGGCGAAATAATGGCGACGGCACTTTTACGGATGTAGATGGGCCGGCAGGAATTACTGGATATGAAGAGTTAGACTTTACTTTTACGCCAAACTTTACCGACATTAACAATGATGGTTGGCCTGATCTTTTGGTGGCCGGGGATTTTGGCACTTCCCGAGCCTTTATTAACAAAGGGGACGGCTCTTTTGACTCGATCAAACCTTCTGTATTTACGGACGAAAATGGCATGGGCTCCGCAATTGGAGACTATGATAATGACGGCGATTTGGACTGGTTCGTTTCTTCGGTATACAATCCCATCGGAGAGCCCACAGGCCCGGGCGGAATGACAGGTTTCACTGGCAACAGACTTTATCGAAATCTCGGTGATGGAACCTTCGAAGACGCAACAGACGAAGCAGGCGTGCGCATCGGATATTGGGGATGGGCTGGCACTTTTGTGGATTTGGATCAAGATGGTCATCTCGACCTTATTCACACCAATGGTTTCCGAATGCCCGGTTTTGAAAATGACCCCACTCGATTATTCATGTCTAATGGAGACGGTTCTTTTCGCGAGAGATCCGTTGATCTGGGGATCAAGGACAACGGACAAGGAAGGGGCTTAATCAGTTTTGATTACGATATGGACGGCGATCGGGACATCCTCATCACCAATAACTCTGCTGCCCCTATCCTTTATCGAAATGATGGAACTGATCTGGGGAATTACCTGACCATTCAGTTGAAGAATACAGGAATGAACTCCTACGCTATTGGAGCCCGAATCTATGTCACCATAGGAGATGTTACCCAAATGCGAGAGGTTCGTTGCAATAACAACTTCACTTCTCATCAACCTGCAGATGCGCATTTTGGGCTGGGTTCTGCTGGCAAGGTTGACCAGGTTCGAATCTTATGGCCGGATGGAAAGGAACATGTTCTAAAGGATGTTGCTGTCAACGTCTTTATGGTTTTGGATAGAGCCAAGCTAAACAAACCGCAAATTCCTCGACCAGACCGCCGTTCAAGAACTGATATG
>JBNKOV010000021.1:0-19529 GCA_050294955.1 Holophagae bacterium | reverse complement strand
TGTCCAATGGACATCGATGAAACTGGAAATGGGGCCATTGGGCGGGTTGGTGTCGTCGGCGTCTACGAATACGGAGAAGCCGAAGGGGCTGCCATTGGATACGGGGATGGGGTCGAAATAGTCGATGTAGGAGGCTCTTATCCGTGCGCCTGGCAGGTTGGATCCTCCGGTATCCGTGATATAGGGGAAGGTGAGGTAGATGGGATTAAAGCCATTGTACACCACATTAAAATTGATGCCTGCTTCATGGGAGTATCCCTGTCCTGAGGCTGGGTTGGCTGGGTGAATTTCGGTGAAGTCGAAGTCTTGGAACAGACCGAAGTCATAGCCAGAGATCAGGACATCGCCGCCGAACGGGCCGGTAACCTGAAAGGGAGCAAACGCTTTTTGCGCAACGCCCTGAATGGTGAAATTAAAGGCCTCTCCGTGGTGATTGAACCCCAGTGTCGCTTCCCATGCGTGTCTGCCTTGCATAAGATCCCTTATTCCGGTTTGATCCAAGGCCCGGTCAAAGATGAACACCTCGTCCAGGCTTCCAGAAAGGCCTGATTGTTGGGCTGCGTCGGAGGCCAGGTAAAGATCTGTGGAATTGGCGGTTATGGGACCGCTTTTTTGGGCGCTGCCTTCCAGGTCGCCATCCACATAGAGTGAAACGGCTCCTGTCCCCTGATCATAGGTGGCTGCGAGATGATGCCATTGCCCTGGATTCAAGGCGCTGGTTGATGTTGCCACATTGGCGTTCCAGCCGTCTGAGGTTCCGAAGCGAGCCGATACGGCGCCATAGGCCGATACGGCCAGCTCATAGGACTGATCTTTAACCAGAACCACGGCGTTCTGATTGGCCTGAATCTTCACCCATGCGCTGATGGTAATGGCGTCTGTGATTGACAGTTGGGGTGTGGATGCAACCCGTATATAACCCTGGCCGGTGAAGGATCGGGCGTTGCCAATGCGGCCTTCTGTATTGGAGCCGCCGGTTACCTGACCGTTCTGACCGTTGCCGCTTCGATCCAGCGCCCTGAACCATTTTTGTTCGTCCATTTCCAAGGCCAGAACCGTGTCTTTGTAGCGTTCGCTCGGGCTGTAAAGGGCCTTGCCTACATAGTTTGCATTGGGCTCGTAGAGGTTGGCTGCGGGCGAGGTTAATTGGAGGGTAACCGGACCCTGGCTGGAAAGCACTTCGAGTTGGTCCGCCGCGTCTGGCAACATGAACTGAAAGTCGCCGCCCGTGCCGTTGGCGCTTACGGTTTTGATCAGGTTAAACTGATCCTGGTTCACCAGGCTGCGAGACTCGGGAGCCGTAATCTCCACATTGGGCGTGCGTTCCAATAGCAGCTCATCCCACCAGACATCGCCTCCGCTGTCGTTGTCCAGGCGGACGCCCAGGTAGGAGGTTCCTTCGGGGCATTCGCAGGATTGAGAGAACTTTTGCCAGGAGCTGGTTGCCTGAAATGAGCCGGATGAAAGGCCGTAGGTTGTAGAATTGAACAGTTCGTCAAGGCAGAAAAGGTAGAGTTGGATGGGCGCTGTTCCGACAGTCTTGGCATAGGCCGAAAAAGTGAAATGCTCCTCGCCGGAAATGGGCGTAATAGCCGCGTCCGCGCTGATTCGGTAGGGGATGGTGTAGCTGTCGGAGCCCTTGCCTGTGTGTTTAAGCGAGGAAGCGCCCTTAAAGGCGGTGGTTGTGTCAATGCTCAAGGCCCCATTTTGGGCCTCTGCAAAGGGAACAGTGAGCGCGCCGCTCTCGAATCCAGGGTCTTCGATGAGGTTGGGGACTCGAACGAGTTGAATGTCGTCCCACCAGACGGACTGTCCAGTGCTCCCCCTATTATCCAGTCGAATACTGATAAAGCCCCGGTTGGGCGGGCAATTAAAGGTTAGGCTTATCTGCTCCCATTCCGTTCCTATGGTAAAGGTTTGAGCGTTCCGGTAGGGCGCCGAGTTTCCATTGTTCTGGTCAAGTGAGAGTAAGAAGAGGCGAACCGGCGTGTTGGCAAATTCCGCCTTGACCCAGGTAGTGAGCCGGAAGGTTTGCGCCTCATTGCCAATGCTGGTAATATTGGTCCCATACCATGGCAGGGTGTAACTGGGCGAATCTGAAGATGTTGTGTGTTTGAGCGAATACTGGCCGGAATGGGCTTGGGTTGAGTCCACCGAAATCGAGCCGAGATAGACGCCGCCGGCAAAGGACCCGGCGGTTCCGTCCTCAAACCCGGGATTGGGGAGGTAGTTCACCGGATCATGCACGGTAATTCTCAGGGATGGCGAGCTTTGACCAAACCAGGCAACGCCTTCTCGCAGCATTTTCCACTGAAAGTCATAGTGGCCTGGCGTGTCTGGGGCTGTTACGTTGAATGCGAAGGTCTTGGTTTGGTCTGAACCTACGGAATCCGATGATTCCAAGAGCGCCCGGCCCGCGGTCCACGTGGTTCCGTTAAGAGACCCCAATCGGTAATTCTCGTAGGCTGTCCACGAGTTTGCGCCGGTGTTTTTAAAGGTAACCATGACCAGATAAGTTTCGCCGGCTGTCATGGTCGCCGGTACGGTCTGATCTATAAACTCTGAATTGTTTTGCGCATATAAAGTGCCTCCGATAAGAACGAGTCCGGCAATCAATAGCCGGGAAATAAGGAGGTTGGCGCTTTGAAATAGTGCTTTTTTCATACATTCTCCTAATGCAATCTTTGGGCTGTGCTCTCATTATAGCATCAATAATAAAAGCGTTTTTAGAGCCCGTATACGGCCAGATTTCTCGAGGAACATCTGAACCGCGCCTGTACTAATACAAGCGCGAAGTATGAAAATAGGGGACCAAATGAAGGAACATGAAGGGCGCGGTAATGGGGATTCAGTGGGGTTCCTGAATGCATTGTTCGCTCTGTGAGTCGGCCTAAAGCAATGTTTTTCTGCGCCCTAAAGAACCGAGCCAGCAGCAGCGGGAACGAAGACAGAACCAGGAAGCAGCATGCCCGAAGAATGGAGAACGAAGGGGTTGGCAGGCAATTCACGGTCAGTTCCAGGGCGAGCGGCGTCATTGGCTGTAAACAGGAAGTATGTACCAGCAAAGCCCAAGCCAGCAGCAGCCGCCGTGTTGACAATTGCAGCTTAAACAAAGGCCGTTGGCGCAGGTGCAATGCCAGCAGCAGCGGTCAGCCTGGCCGTTGGCTCATGAACGAGGAAACGATTTCTAGAGATTGTGGATGGAGCAGCGGACCTTGTGACACCCCCTGAGACAGTGGGGTAAGCTCCAGCAAGCGCGGTGGCCGTTTCAGCGGGAGCGATGACCAATCCAGCCGCTCAAAAGCCCGAGATCCCCGTTGCAGTGGATAGGGAATATGCTAAGATGACTGGAGATGCGATTGGAGGGGGAAGTGACTGCTTTAACGTTTGCCCTTGCTGAGGAAATTGGCGATCCCGCTTTTTTCATGGGTCGTGACCAGGAATTGAAGTTTTACTTGGACTGGGTTGAAGGGTCCAAGAAGCTCCATTCCAAATCGCAAGCCCTCCTTTCTCGCCGGAAGAAAGGGAAGACGGCGCTGGTGCAGCGGCTGTTTAATCTCATTTATTCCCAAAATGATCCGCTCGTTGTCCCCTTCTTTTTTCGCGTCCAGGAAGAGCCATTGGGAAAGCCTGCATTTGGGGGGATTTTCTATCGCGCCTTCCTAAGCCAGTACCTGGGATTTCGTCTCCGTGAACCCAAGCTGATCAACAAAACATTGGACCTCGACAAGCTGAAGGAACTGGCTGCGAGGGATCAGGTGCTATTGGATGATATTCAGGGGATGGAGCGAATTGCCGCCACGGATCCGGACCAGGTTTGGAGTTATGCACAAGCTGCCCCCCACCGTCTGGCAACGGACCAGGGTATTCGCATCATTCAGATTATAGACGAGTTCCAATATCTGAACCGGTTTGTATTCAACGATGCATCGCTACAAACCCAGATCGATCTCTGCCATAGCTACATGGGTTTGGCGGAAAGCAAGTACGCGCCTTTGCTGGTGACGGGCAGTTACATTGGCTGGTTGAGCACCATCCTCACCCATATGACCGCCCGCTTTGAGGATCGGAAGCTTGAGAGTCTCACCGATGAAGACGCGTTGGCAGCGGTCTACAATTACGCGGCTCTTACAGGCCATGAAGTGACCGACGCCACTGCGGCCTACATCGCCGAAGTTGCTTACAACGACCCGTTTTACATCTCTCAGATCATCCGAACCCAGAAACCGGATCCAGATCTGACCACGGAAGAGGGCGTGCGCGAGGCTTTGCAATTTGAAACGACCTATGGAAAGGGTTATGTGGCCAAGATTTGGATGGAGTATATCGCGGAAGGCATCTCCCGCATTAACGACAAGAACGGCAAAAAAATTGTGTTATTCCTTGCGAAACATGGAGATCAGGAGTTTACCCGGCATCAAATCGCCGAGGAGTTGAAGCTTGACATCACCGACGATCAACTGGCTGATCGGTTATTTAAATTAAAACACGCCGATCTCATCGCGGGGGGATCATCGCCCTTCCGGTTCAAAGGTTTGGGCGATCCCATTTTCGCCGCTGTTTTCCGCAAACATTACGAAGAGGAAATAGAACAAACCCCCCAACCTCAAGTGATGGCACAAATTGAGGCGGAGTTGAAGACAGCGCGGAAACAGTCCGCATGGTATAAAGGACTTGCGGGTGAGTACCGGGTGATGTTCCATCTACTTTCGGCCATTCAACAAGGCAAGAGCGCTGAGGATTTTCTTTTCAACCCGGTACCCGAATTCAACCCTGACGGTTTTAGCAGAATGAAGAAGCACAGCTTCCATCTTGATCAAAACCAGCGCATTGAAGTGGACATCTTCGCAGAGAACGCCAAACCGGAAAATGCAGATTTGGTCGTAGAGGTTAAGACCTGGGACAAGCCCGTTTCCAATGAGGCGGTGAACCAATTCATTGAGTTGAAGAAAAACCTGACGGCCCATCTCCAGCGACCCGCTGTCTTCCTACTCTACAGTGAAATGGGGTTTACCCAAGGTCAAGAAGCCGAAATGCGAGACCACGGCATCATGTACACCACAAGAGATAAGCTGATTGGGTCTTGAGGGATGAAACTCCCCAGAGCCTGGGGGAAGGCAATAGCGTGTTAGGGCCAGGCCTAATGGCTTAATCTGGCGTAACTCGCGTAAAAGTGAAGGTTCCGATAGGTGGAACTGTCAAGCCATTTAGGAATGGCGCGCCCTCTATTTCAAAGATGGGCAAAGGTGTGGTGGCAGGCATGTTGGGAGAAACATAACTGGGACCGTCGTCTGTTCCTGCGTCATATGGATAGAGGGACACCACCAGTTCGTCAACCCAATCGCCGTTTTGGAAAAGGGGCAAACCGGCCACGCCTACAAACCAATCGGGACTTGGGGCAATCATGCTGACAATAGAGACCCTTGGAAACTCTCTGGTTACTGTTAAGGTATGGCCCACTTGTCCGGGTGAAAGGCCAATGCCGTTTCCAGAAATAACCTCGCCTGCCAGGCCCAAACCAATCGCGGTGTTCACCTCGTCAATCAATGGGAACTTACTGCCAGTTTCCGCCATACTCTTCACGCCAGGACTTGCTAGAGCGCCCTCAGCCCAAAAGGCAAAATTTCCATGATGATTTCCGCCCACCAAACCGGAGAAATGAGGGCCAGGCGGGAACATATCGGGATGGGTCGTTGCACTCCATTCACTGTTGAAGGTAAGAGAGTAGACCTCCTCGCTATTGCCATGCTCTATGGCCTGGGTCAAATCCGCCACGGTCTCATGCTGCGGCCAAAGCTCCACCAAATTGAGAAAAAAGGGCTCTCCGGCTTTGGACTGGTGCGATAGAAGCGCGAGAAAGAAAATGAACGGGAATTTTATGCTATTCATGGAACCACCTCTAAGTGATCAACAATCAGAGGTCTCAAAATCTTCCCTAAAGCTGGGGCCTCTCAACCGGCATCGGCTGATGAGGCCCTGTTAGGGGATTTACCACTCGCGAACGTGGGTGCGTTGCTTCACTTCGTCCAGAACCATGTCGGTAAAGGTGTCGAATCCCATGGTCTTCTGTTCTTTGATCTTGTATCTACGAACCGTTACCGTTCCGTCGGCCTCTTCCTTCTCTCCCACAATGAGGAGAATGGGGATGCGGCTCATGGTGTTTTTACGCACCTTCTTGTTGAAGGTATCGTTGGATCGGTCCACCTCGGCCCGGATCATATGACCGCGCAATGTGGACTCCAACTTGTTGGCGTAATTGTCGAATTTCTCGGTAATAGGCACGATCTTCACTTGAACAGGGGCCAGCCAGGTAGGGAAGGCCCCTTTGTAATGTTCCAAAAGGAAGGCGATAAACCGTTCATGGGTGCTCAGAGGCGCGCGGTGAATGGCAAAGGGCGTGTGTTCCTCGCCGTCTGGCCCGATGTACTTCAGGCCGAACCGTTCAGGCACGGCAAAGTCAAGCTGATTGGTGGAGACCGTAAATTCGCGTTCCGCAACGGTTTGGAACTGAATGTCCACCTTGGGTCCATAGAACGCCGCATCGCCTTTACGAACAATGTAGGGATGACCAAACTCTTCCATGGCTTCTTGAATCAGTTTCTCTGAATAGTCCCACGCCTCGGGGTCGTCCACGTACTTGTCCTTGGCGTCGTTCTCGTCTCTGAGGCTGACTCGCATGTAGTAATCGTTGAAATCAAAAATTTTGTACACACGGCGGTGCAGTTCCATGACCCGAATGAACTCGTCTTTAATCTGCTCTTTGGTGCAGTAGATGTGGGCGTCGTTCATGGTCATGCCGCGAACGCGGGTGAGGCCCTGAAGGGCGCCGGACCGTTCGAAACGGTAGACCGTGCCGTACTCTGCCAAACGCAAAGGCAGATCGCGATAAGAACGGGGACGGGCATCGAAAACTTTGTGGTGGTGAGGGCAGTTCATGGGCTTAAGGAAATAGCGTTCAAGAACCTTCTTCTGCTCGCCCTGCTCGTCGGTCATGGTCTCTTCCAAAACCATGGGCGGGTACATGTCTTCCTCGTAATAGGGGAGATGGCCCGAAGTATGGTAGAGGCCTTCCTTGGTGAGGTGCGGGGTGGCGACCTGCTGATACCCGTCTTGGAATTCCAGTTCCCGCGCCAGTTTCTCCAGCTCGTGGCGGAGCACGGTGCCATTGGGCAACCACAGGGGCAGGCCTTTGCCCACTTCGTCGTCCATCGCGAAAATATCAAAATCCTGGCCCAGCTTGCGGTGATCGTTTTGCAGGGCTTCTTCCCGTTTGGCGATATAGGCCTTCAGCTCTTTGGGGTTGGTGAAGGCGTAGGCGTAAATGCGAGTGAGGCTTACATTCTTCTCATCGCCGCGCCAGTAGGCGGAGGCAATGGAATGCAGCTTGAACGCCTTGGCGGGAAGCTGAATGGTGTTGTCCATGTGGGGGCCTTCGCACATGTCAACAAAAGAGCCGTTGGTGTAAAAAGACAGGGAATCAAGACCCTGGTTCTCAATCAACTCTTTTGCATATTCCAATTTATGGGGCTCGCCCATGGCTTCGATTCTGGCAAGCGCCTCTTCTGCGGGCAGATCTTCCCGCTTGAATTCCTGCTTTGCTTTGATGATCTTCATCATGAGCTGTTCAATTTCCGGCAGATCGTCGGCCGAAATAGGCTCCGGAAGCAGGAAATCATAATAAAAGCCATTGTCAATGGGCGGGCCGAAACCCAGTTTCGCTCCGGGTCGGAACTCCTGAACCGCTTGAGCCAGAACGTGCGATAGGGAATGCCTTATCTTGTATAGCTTGCTGTCGGTATCCATTTCCTGTTTCATCCTCAACTCCCATGCCAACCAGATTTCCATTAATATGGGCCGTGGCCGATCAAAATACCAGTAAAATTATTGGATTTTCTTATTTTTACCCGGTTGGGGCAAAATAAAACCCCTATTATAGATCACTCCGGTAAAAATGGAATGGCCAAAAACCGGTCTTGTTGGCAAGGGCGGCGCTAAGTTTGTGAGGATGCTTTTGAATCGTTATGGTCGTTCCAACGCCCGCGAATGCTCATGTACCGATCAAGCCATGTCAGCAGTGACATGAGCATAAAGGCCTCGAATAGGACCAGGGCTTTTACTGCAAGCGTTTCGTTCTCTATGCGCCAGAATTTTCCGCCGTTGCTTTCCAGGAAGAGATAGAGTGAGACCAGGCCTGGGATAATAAAGGCGATCACCTTAATCGAGAGTAGAAAGCCCCGGTACAGCCGTCGGGTTGATTCCGATTTTTCCCGAAGCGTCGTGGGGGATGTGATGTCTTCCCAGCCGTCTCCAATCTTTTGGGCCTGGCCAAGCACGTCTGCGACCAGAGCGTCGAGATCCACTACTTTTTGATCGTTGATCACATGAACACAGCCGAGCAAAACGCAGATCCATGGAGGGATGAGGTAAATATACGGACTGATTTCCTGCTTGGATCCGAGGGAGATAACCGCCCCAATAGACACCGCCATCAAGTACAGTACGTTGTCGCGAGTTGCTACGCGCTTGAGCTGTTCCGCCTTCAAGGACTGGTACCGGTTCATGAGCACCGTTAATCTGGGATCGCCATCGGTCATGTCCTTCCTCCAAAAGTATCATTATTAAGGGGATAGGGGTAGATAGAGTGTGGTCCGGGTCTGATGCTGAGGCCCGGAGGAGAAACGATCCCCATATTGGTATATGCGGAAAAAATAGCCGGAAAAGCTCAGCGGCGCGGCGGTTTTCCCGTGGTCTCGCTCCAACAGGGCGCTTGACCGGGTTCCGGGCATGGT
This sequence comes from Holophagae bacterium, assembly GCA_050294955.1. Lineage (GTDB taxonomy): Bacteria > Acidobacteriota > Holophagae > Acanthopleuribacterales > Acanthopleuribacteraceae > JBNKOV01. The sequence goes on along the minus strand of JBNKOV010000021.1, from coordinate 10,740 downwards.
TTAAAGTACATCCATCAGATGAAAGGCGAGCAGGTAAAATCCGGCCATTCGTCTACAGATCAGGCCAAGGGGGAAACTATATTCATGCATGACCAGCCGTTAATCACCAACGACGCCGTTGTCTTGGGCATCTTATGCGTCTTGTTGGGAGGGGTTTTCATAACCTCCCACAGCGATCATCCGTTTTGGAAGAAGTTCTACAAATACATTCCCGCATTGCTGCTCTGTTATTTCCTGCCCTCCCTGTTGGGGACGCTGGGTCTCATTTCCGGCGAGGAATCCAAGCTCTACTTCGTCTCTTCGCGTTACCTGCTGCCCGCCTGTTTGGTCATGCTCTGTTTGAGCATCGATCTCAAAGGCATTATACGATTGGGTCCAAAAGCCCTGATCATGTTCTTCACGGGAACCATTGGCATCATGGTGGGCGGCCCGCTCGCCCTGTTGATTGTTAGCGCCATCAGTCCTGAAACCGTTGGCGGTCAAGGGCCAGAAGCCGTATGGCGAGGCATGACCACCATCGCGGGATCCTGGATTGGCGGCGGCGCCAACCAGGCGGCGATGAAGGAGATCTATGAGGCGGGCGGCAGCATCTTCTCTATCATGGTGACAGTGGATGTGATTGTCGCCAATATCTGGATGGCCTGCATCCTGTTCATGGCCGGGGAAGCCGACGTGATCGACGCTAAAATTGGCGCAGACAACTCCGCCATTAAGAGTCTTCAAAAGAAGATGGAGAATTACCAGGCGCAAAACTCTAAAATCCCTTCGCTTACCGACCTCATGACGATCCTGGCCGTGGGTTTTGGCGTCACCGCCATCGCCCATCTCGGCGCAGACAGCATCGCGCCGTGGATTAATGACAACGCGCCTGAACTGAAGAGATTAAGCCTCACCAGCAAGTTCTTCTGGCTGATTGTGATCGCCACCTTTGGCGGCCTGTTCCTGTCCTTCACCAAGGCTAACAAGCTGGAAGGCGTGGGCGCTTCCCGAGTGGGTTCGGCCTTTCTGTATATCCTGGTGGCGTCCATCGGCATGAAAATGAACTTGCGGGCCATTTTCGAGAATCCGGGCCTGTTTGGCGTTGGCGCGATCTGGATCGCCTTCCACGCCATTCTGCTCATTGTGGTGGCGCGGATCATCAAGGCGCCCGTCTTCTTCCTGGCCGTGGGTTCTCAGGCCAACGTTGGGGGCGCGGCTTCAGCTCCGGTTGTGGCTTCCGCCTTTCATCCCACCCTTGCGCCGGTTGGCGTGCTTCTCGCCGTGTTTGGCTATTTCCTTGGAACCTTTGCGGCTTGGGTCTGCGGGCTCATTCTCCAGTCCATTGCCGGGTGATTATGCAATCATTGCAACAGGATGAAACGCTGGCGGATGCAAAACGCCGCTTTCGGGAGCATCAGTTATGGATGCTCCTCATCCTGTTTGCCATGTGGACCGTGGAGATGATCCAGCATTGGACTGATACACGGTGGTATGAGTGGGGTCTAAAACCCCGAACTTTAAAAGGTCTGTTGGGCGTTTTTACCATGCCGTTCCTGCACAGCGGGTTCGACCATATCATCGCCAATTCCTTCGGCATGGCCGTGTTGGGAATGGGCGTGCTGCATTTTTATCCCAAGGTCTCGGCCCGGGTTTTTATCTACTCGCCGCTCTGTAGCGGCATCCTGGTTTGGATCTTTGCGCGACCCTCTTATCATATTGGGGCCAGTGCTGTTATCTATAGCTGGTCCGCCTTCCTTTTTGTGAGCGGCGTCTTGCGTAGAGATAAAAAAAGCGTGGGCGCCGCGCTCATTGTGGCTTTTTTGTTCGGCGCAAACATATGGGGTATGTTACCTTTTCAAGTAGGGATCTCGTGGGAAGGCCATTCTTTTGGGGCTCTCACGGGCACGGTTCTCGCCTGGCGATATCGATTGATAGACCTGCCGCCCCGGTATATTGAAGACCCGGAGGAGTGGGAGGACGATCAGGACGAGGACCATTTCAGAGATCAGTTTTTTGACAATCACCGTGAAGAGCATAGGAGATTAGAATGACAGCTGCATCCCAAAGACAGGACCAGACTCCCAAAAGCGGGATGTGGGCCTTTTCCGGCGGAAGATTTTATGCGTTGCATTTGGAAAAGGGCGACCGAAAAACCAATCATGTCGCCTGGTTTGCCTCCTTGGGGTTGCCCGAATACGGTCCCGAATATGATCGCATGCTCAGGGGCCGCATGACCTGGGACTGGCATTTTGACCATTTCGTGTTGACCTATTACGGCGTGCAGGAGATCCCCAATCATCTCTACCAGCGAATTGTGAATCACTTCAATCCCCACGGGGAAAAGGTGGTGGAAAAACCCCTTGGAAGTTGCTGGGTTTAAACAGATGTCCACTGCTCTCGGGCCAGTCTGCCCAGAGTCATCAGGCCTTCTTCCATCTCTTCACACCAGGGGTAGCCGCAGGTGATGCGCATGCAGTTTTCGTAGGCTTTCCTGGCCGAGAAAAGCGGGCCGGGCGCAAAGCTCAACCGGTGGGCCGCCGCTCTGGAGTAAAGCTCTAATACGTCAAAGGGTTGGGGCAGGGCAATCCAGAGCACAAACCCGCCCGAAGGTATGGTGACGCAGGTTCCCTTTGGAAAGTGCTCCCGGATGATGTTCACGGTGCGATTGATATTGCATTGAAGCGTGTTCCTCAGGCCCCTCAAGTGACGGTCGTATCCTTGACTGGCCAGGAACCGCGCCGTGACCCGTTGAGACAAAGAAGGCGCGGCCAGGTTGCTCATGAAATGAAGCTCTTTAATGCGCTCCGCGTAACACTCCGACGCCACGTAACCCACGCGAAGCCCGGGACTCAGGCTCTTGGAGAAAGACGAGCATAACAACACCACGCCCTCCTTGTCGAAGGCCTTCAATGGTCGGGGTCTCCTGGTTCCAAAGTATAGCTCGCCATAAACATTATCCTCAATAATGGGAACGCGATAACGCGCCGCCATCTCTGCAAGCCGCTGTTTCTTTTCATCCGGCATCAGGGATCCCAGCGGGTTGTTGAAGTTGGGAATGAACAGGCAGGCCTTGACCAGGCCCTTCTTTAACACCGATTCCAGGGGGTCCAGCTCAACGCCGGTTCTGGGATGGGTGGGGATTTCAACCGCTCGCATGCCCCGATTCTCTATGGCCTGAAGCAGGCCGAAGTAAGTGGGAGACTCAATGGCGATGGCGTCTCCGGGCGATGCAACCGTTGCAAGGCAGAGGTTTAGGGCGTCCAAGCACCCGTTGGTGATCACCACGTCGTTGGGGGAAAAGCTGCATTGCGCGTCCAGCGCCCTGCGAGAAATGAGCCGTCTCAATTCCTCATCGCCGGGAGGGAAGATATAGTTCAAAACATCCCTGCTGTCGCGGCTTGCCTCCGCGATCAGTTTCCCCAGTTTTTTTGAAGGCAGCAACGACATATCCGGCGTCGCGCAGCCAAACCAGCGGTTCCTCGGCTCCTGAATATTCTCCAGAAACGAAGAGATCAAGCTGTTCTTGTCCACCGGCATGTCCACTGGGCTGGGATTGGAGCAGGGCGGTTCTTGGGGTGTTGCCTTCAAGCCCTTCACGTAGAAGCCGGATTGGGGCCAGGCCTCGATAAAACCCTGATCCTCCAAAATGGCATAGGCCTTCATAACGCTGGTCAGGCTCACATCAAGGGTTTTACTCATCTTCCTTAAAGATGGCGCTTTATCGCCCGCCTGTAAAGCGCCGTCCCGAATCATGGCCTCAATTCGCTCGGCCACCTGCTCGTAGATGAACCCACTTTTGGTCATGAAATCGCCTCCACGAAAACCTCGCCTTCCCCATTATCATAAACCAAAAGGTCTAACTGTTATCTATAAATAATAAAAAACTGTATCTGTTATTCTTTTTGTCCCGGCGGTATCTTTCATATAGGGCGGACGGTGGATGTCAGGAGGTGTTGTTTGCAGGTAAGATCAGCATATTGGAGTGGTTTCAAGGCGTCTGGCCCGTTGCTTTTAGGTGTCTTTCCCTTCGCCATGATCGCTGGAACCATGGCGGTTGCAGCGGGTTTGTCCGCTTGGGCCTCTCAGGGACTGTCGTTATTTATTTTCGCCGGCGCGTCTCAGTTGGCCATTGTCGATTTGATTGGGAAACAGGCCCCTGTGATCATTCTCATTCTCACCGCGCTGGTCATTAACATGCGTTTTATGATCTACAGCGCCGGTCTGGCGCCCCATTTCAAGGGCGTGGGCAAAAAGCGCAAGGCGCTGTTTTCGTATTTGTTAACCGATCAGGCCTACATGCTGGGCGTCGCCAATTTCGAAAAGGGCGGGGAGAGACGCCAGGGCCTGTGGTACTACTTTGGCGTGGCCACGGCTCTCTGGTTGGTCTGGCAGATCGGTACAGCGGCAGGCATTTTCCTAGGAAAGGGAGCCCCGGAAAGCTGGGGTCTGGATTTTGCTGTACCCCTTTCATTTATTGCACTTCTGGTTCCTGCCCTTAAAGATCGGGCCTGTGGCGTTGCGGCCCTGGCCGCTGCGATCGCCGTGGTATTGGCCGACACGCTGCCCATGAATCTGGGGCTCATTGCTGCAACGGTGATTGGCGTGTTTGCAGGACTCATGGCCAGTCGCAAAGGAGGTGTGGTGTGAGTGCGTTAAACCTATGGATTGTGATTCTTACGGTGGGCGTGGGCACCTTCACGCTTCGTTCCGTTTTCATATTCGCTCTGGAAAAGGCGGGTGATTTGAGCCTGCTCAAGCGGGTCCTTTATTTCGTGCCGCCGGTGGTGATGGCGGCCCTGGTCAGCTCCAGCCTGCTGTTGAGGGACGATCTGCTGCAACCCGGTCCGGGGCTTCAACGGCTCATCGCGGGTCTGCTCGCCGGTTTGATTGCCTGGAAAACGCGCAATATCCTGGCCACGATTTCCGGGGGCATGGCTGCCCTGTGGCTGGTGGGCTGGACCATGCAGGCCTTTTCTTGACAGTACGTTAAGCCATCGTCTGTTATTGGGCGGGCAGGAAAGCGCGAATGGTGTAGCCATCCAGGCCCGGCATGCCTTTTACCGGGAAGAAGTGGATGACCTCTCGCCAGCCTCGGGACACGAAGATCTCACCGTAATTGCGCGGCCAATTCCGCTCGCTGCCCCAGTTCTCGTTTTCTATTGTAATGATCGCCTTGCGAGCAATCCTGGAGACCTTGTCCCAGAAGACGGGCTCCGTTTTTGGGTGGAGGTGCATCAACACCGCCATGGAGAAAACCAGGTCGTAGGACCGATCCTCCACCTGAAAGATGGTTTGGGTCATATCCCCAACCGTAATGCTGGCGTCGGCCAGGTCTGGATAATGCTTGCGCAGCAGTTCCACAGCCTGGGCATTAATTTCAAGGCCCGCCACCTCCATATTCAGGTTCTTTTTCAGGTAGTTCAAGTTCCGGCCAACGTTACAGCCCAGCTCCAGGGCGGATTTCGCTTCAACGCCCGTCTTCTGAATGAGCCCGGCCAGTAAAGCGCTGCGCTCCTCTGGCTTCACATAATCCTCGGGGTTGTTATAGTCGTCCTCTGGAGATTGCCAGTATTTGATAATATCTTCACTTCCAGGATAGTACCAATTCCTGCCCATCAGTTCGCGATGCAACTGCATGACTTCCTTGTGGCGAGACTCCTCTAAAATGGCCTTCTCGCCAATGAGGAGGTAGAGGTAGTGGTCGCCCAGGGGCACCCGCCATCCCATCACCGGTTCCTGAAGGTGGTGAATCCCAAAATTGCCGGATTCGTTTACTACCTGAAAATAGCTGCCTTTGGGGTATTGATTCAACTGATGCAGGGGTTCGCCAATTTCATAATGATAATCATTTTCATAAAGCGTCACGCCTTGATCGTTTTTCAAAGTGAAACAAACCATGTCTTGCATGACCGGATTGACTCGCATGGCACATCCTCCGCCCATTTTTAGGAGAGTCTATCACGAATGAAATGGCTGGCCCAAAAAATGTTATTTTTTTACGCCCTCCTTCAATTGGTAGCCCGCGCGATGGGCCAGCGTGACGCCGGGCCGCTTACAGGTAATTTCAATCTTGCGATACTTTCGGGCCTTGCTTGGGTTGGGAGTGGGGTAGCCCAATGTGTAGTAGAACTTGTGTTCTTTAAGGGTTTTAAGAATATCGTCTCCTAGCTGAGACGTCATATTGTGTCGCCCGCCGGTTTCCTCCGCGAGGTGTTCCAGGCCCTTCTCCAATTCCTCAGAAAAGGCCTTATAGGCGCTGTCCACATTCAAGGCCCGCGCAATGGTCAGCTCCTTGCGCTCGCCCGTATAGTTTTGGGTTAAGCCAAAGGTGTGAAGCACAATTCGGCTGGCCATGGCCATCTGAGATATTCGGCGGAACTCGGGTTCTAGAGACCGGGTTGGCAGGGTGAGGGTTGAGGGGATTCTGGCGAAAAGAGAGGAAAAATCGTTGTCCTCGTCCGGCGTAGCGCCCAGTCGGGCTCCCGTCCCACCGCTTTTAAACGGTGACTGGACCGTATGCGCCCCTTCCTGGCTGCGATAGGTCTGCACCAGGCTATTGGCCGCGTGGCCCGGTTCCAGAGCCAGTCCGGGAGAAATGAGGTAGATGCTTTTCAGGCCCTCGACTCTGCCCATAAACCCGATAAACCGCTCCATGACGCCCAGCACCTGGCGGGTGTTGGCGGTTTGCCGGCTGAGATATTCCCCGTGAGCGGCTTCCAGGCAGGCCGTAATGATCCCTGCGCCCCGTGTTTCCTCGGTCAAAACCCGTTCCCGGTCCAAACAGGTCGCCAGCTCCGCTTCCAGAGTGGTCAGGCTGTTGCTGGAAATTGCTGGGAAGCCGTTTTGTTCAAGGTTCGCTTCAAAGTCGGCCAGCGCTTGATCCGCCTCGCTTGAAGAGGCTGTGAAGGCCGGTGTAATCACCCCTTTTGTAAGACTGAACATGAAGATCTGGAGTTCGGTGGGCCAGCCTTCCAGTTGCCCAAAAAGCTGGTGGAGATTCTCGAAGGTATGCTCGCGAACCGCCATGTTGGCGCTCTCCAGATTGAGGACCATGATCAGGGTTTGAAGAACGGGATCCGGGTTTTCAGGATCGTGGACTCCGCCTTCCTCTGGGCTCCTGAAGTCAATGGTTTCAAAGAGTTCCAGCTTCATCTTCTTCTTATTTTCACGAAGGAGAAAGTCGTCCATGGTCAGGTCGGTCACCAGGGCGCCGTCCGCTGACCGGGCCACAACGTCCAGCACCACGTAGTCCACCTTCATGTCTGCGTTCACAGAGGGTTGTTGGAAGCATAGAGCCGATAGAAAAACATAGAATAAAGACATAAGACACTCCGCAAAACTTCTCAATGGAAGGCGCATGGGGCGCGTAGCGGCCTGAATCAGCTCATAATCTCATCTTCGTCCAGGCCTGTGATCGTTCGAATGGATTGAATAACCGATGGAAGGGTGTGCATGGCTTCGTCGAGATCTATCTTCTGGACGCGGCGCATGGGCAGAAACAGGGTTTGAGGAAAGATAGTGCGTTCCTTATGTTTAAACTGATACTTAAACAGCTCCAACTGCCGGACATCGATGCCGCGGAAGACCACGCCAGCCTCCGATATCTTAATCAACCGACCCCAAAGCCGCTCGGTGGGTTCGATCAGTGAAACATGAATAAAGTCCCCAGCTTCCATGAAACCATCTCCTCTGCCAGATACCCCAACATTAAACCACGAAACACCCGCAAAAACCAATGATTGAAATGGCCTGTGGCCATCTTCTAACAGAGAGAGCCTTGGGGGGTGAGGTTTAGGAAAATTTAAACCTGGGCGAACATTTGAAATAAATATGGGATATAATCTTCGAGCCAGGTCAGGCCATGCACAAGCTGTTTAAATCCAAATGGCGGCATTGTCGCAATGTGGCTTTGCAAGGGTGAGCGGCGTGACAGGCAAGACCTCTGGCTCAACAAGACTTTCCAGGAATGGATGGTTGGTGAGCGAGATTTTAGGGTAATAATCCATGATCCTCATACTGTGAATCTGGTGATGTCCGGAATGTGCAGGCAGATGAACAAGTTGAATCAGCGATAAGGAAGCAACAAAAATAATGAAAATCCTCCATACATCAGACTGGCATCTCGGTCGTTCCCTTTATGGGAAAAAACGCTATGAAGAATTTGCCGCTTTTTTGGATTGGCTAGCTGAAACCATTGAAGATGAAGGGGTCGAAGCCCTCCTTGTGGCTGGCGATGTGTTTGACACCAATACGCCGGCCAACCGGGCTCAGGAACTCTATTATCGCTTCCTGTGCCGTGTCTCCACGTCCTGCTGTCGGCATGTGGTTGTGATTGCAGGGAATCACGACTCTGCTTCCTTCCTGAACGCCCCGAAAGAGCTGCTCCGCGCGTTGAATGTGCATGTGGTTGGCTCCATCACGGAAAATCCTGAAGATGATGTGATCGTGCTGCGTCGGGACCAACAGCCCGAAGCCATTGTCTGCGCCACTCCATATCTTCGAGATCGGGATATCCGCAAGGCCGAACCTGGTGAAACCATTGATGATAAAAATGCGAAGCTCATTGAAGGTCTGAAGAAACACTATGCTGACGTGTGCGGAATTGCGGAACAGAAACGGGCTCAATTCCTGAGGGACGGCCATTCATCCATGCCCATCATTGGCATGGGCCATCTCTTTACGGCTGGCGGTAGAACCATAGACGGAGACGGGGTTCGCGAACTTTACGTGGGCTCTCTCGCCCATGTGGGCGTTGAGGCTTTTCCCGAATCGCTGGACTATCTTGCCCTGGGTCATCTCCATGTTCCTCAGGTTGTTGGCAAGAGAGAGCATATCCGCTACTGTGGGTCGCCCATCCCCATGGGGTTTGGCGAGGCGAGCCAGCAGAAGATGGTCCTTCTCGTTGCGTTTCACGAGACCACCCCAGAGATTCGGGAAATACACGTCCCTTGTTTTCAAAAGCTGGTCCGCATCGCCGGGTCGCTCCAGGATATTCTGGGCCGGTTGGAGGAACTGAAAAAGGAAGGCAGTCAGGCCTGGCTTGAGATTGAGTTTACCGGTGTAGATTTAAGTGGTGATCTTCGTGAGGTTTGCCATGAGGCCGTGGAAGGAACCGCCATGGAGATCCGACGCATTAAGAATCGGCGCGTTATGGACCAGGTGATGCAAACCCTTGGGGATGATGAGACCCTGGACGACCTGAATGAGGGCGATGTTTTCATCCGCTGTCTCGACGCCAACGACGTGGCGCCAGAAGCCAGGCCAGAGCTGATAGCCTGCTATAACGAAATTGTCCAGATCATCAAAGAAGAAGACGTAAACGCGGAATAGAAGGCAGATCATGAAGATACTTGAGCTTAGATTTAAAAACCTTAATTCCCTCTACGGCGAATGGATGATCGACTTCACCGATCCCGAATACCAATCCAATGGCATCTTTGCGCTCACCGGGCCGACCGGGGCGGGGAAATCGACAATCCTTGACGCCATCTGCCTGGCCCTTTATGGCGCTACGCCACGGCTCGGGAAAATTACCAAAAGTGGAAACGAGATCATGTCCCGCCAGACCGGGGAATGCTACGCCGAAGTGGTCTTCCAGTCTCAAGCGGGCGAGTTCCGTTGCCATTGGGAGCAATGGCGCTCGCGAAAAAAGGCCGATGGAGCCCTGCAAGCTCAGCAGCATCAAATCGCTGATGCTCGCTCGGGGAAGCTCATTGAGACCAAAATCAGCCTGGTCGCCAGTGTCATTGAGGACAAAACCGGGATGGATTTCGACCGGTTCACGCGATCTATCTTGTTGGCCCAAGGAGGTTTCGATACCTTCCTCAAAGCCAACGCGGAGCAGAAGTCCAAGATTCTTGAGCAGATCACCGGCACCGGCATTTATTCGGAAATTTCCCTTCGGGTTCACGAGCGCCGTCGGGATGAAAAGGCGCAGTTGGACCTGCTTGAAGCGGAAACATCGGGCATTCAGATCCTGGAGCCGGAGCGGGAAAAAGAGATCGAATTGGATCTTGAGGAGAAGCAAAAGCAGGAAGTCGATCTTTCGGGCCAATTCAAAAAAATCGGGAAGGCCATGGAATGGCTCAAGACCATTGCGAGCTTGGAGTTGGATATCAGCGCGCTTGCTCAGGAGGCTCACGAGCTGAATGAAGAGCTGGAAGCCTTTAAACCCCAGCGCGAAAGTCTAGACCTGGCCAATCGGGCCGCTGGTTTGGAAGGCTCCTATTCTACCCTGGTCGCCCTTCGTAAACAGATAGTTGACGAGAAGGCCAGCCTGAAAGAGAAAGAAGGTGCGTTGCCCGATCTGAAATCCAGGGCCAGCGCCCAGACCGACAAGCTTTCCCTGGCGGAAGGGGAGACGAAAAAAGCCAAAGAAGCCTTGGTCGAAGCTGCGCCGCTCATTCAAAAAATCCGGGCTTTAGACCAGACCCTTGCTAACCTGGTAGCGGCCATAAAACAAGAGCAGGAGCGCCTTGAGCGGGATGATAAAAAGATCCATGAGCAGAAAGCCTCCCTCGAAAATGCGCGGGGAGAACGGGCAACAGCCGAAGAGAGCATGGAAGCTGCCACGGCCTATCTCAAAGAGCGCGAAGGCGATGAATGGCTGGTCAGCGGTTTGCCCAAAGTGGAGGCCCTGCTGGACAATCTGCGCTCGAAACAGAGAGACCTCGCTCAAAAGGAGAAGGACCAACAAAAGACTGAGAAGACTCTGGAGCTGGCGGTCGAGAAAGTAGCAAAATGCGAAACCGAGGCGTCGGC
>JBNKOV010000020.1:0-19640 GCA_050294955.1 Holophagae bacterium | reverse complement strand
GGTGGCTCTGGAATGACTTGTTTGTTTCAGGTCACAAAAATGATCTCACGAGTTTTCCCAATTGCTGTTCCCAATTTAACCCTGACCACGATACTCTTCAAACGAAAATGCAGCAAAAGCTTCCTCTTTTAACAGCATTGTTGCCAGTGACCACATTACGGTTAAACTCCTACTTATCGTCTTCGCCCATCTTTCCTAACATGCTTGCAACCATCCGAACAGTTCAGCCAGTCTCATTGCCCTATTTTTGGAAAAAATAAATAATAGTGTCAACATTCCTTTGATCTCTGCTTGCTGCGATCTTATAATTTAATGCAGACAGCGACTTCTGACGACCTTAGGAGGGCATGTTTGAATTTTCAATTATTCAAGTGGCGTTTATCGGCCGACAGGTCCTTGAGCTGGAGCGAATAAGGAACCCCAGATGAGTGATGCCCCAATGAGTGCGACAACATTAGAGATAAACTCCCCTGAACCGGGGATGAGTCCGGAAGACCTGCTTGACAGTGAAGGCTGGTTCTACATGAAGGAAGTGTTCCAGATTCTGGATAAAGACAAAACAGGGAAGTACAAGCTAGCCTTCAAGTTAATCCAACGGGTGCAAGATCAAGGGGATGATCCATTTGAGGTAATGGGCCGAAAGAAGTTTGGCGGAAGAGTGGCGCTTTTGATGGAACGTTTTTCGCCCTGGTATCAGAACAATTTGCTGCTAAAAACTCTAAAACTAGATGGCTCAACTCCCTTCAAAGAAGTACTGGCCAGTAAGAACTGCTTTTTCAGATTATCTGAGGTGTGCAAGTTTTATGGTGAATTTCTACCTTACACCTACTCTATCCTAAAACGCAACGCAGACAAGTGCGATCATCCCGCTGAAGAGATTGGTGTATTTAAGTTCGAGACAACCTACCTCGTAATACCACAAAGATTTAAGGGTTGGTTAAGAGAACAGATCTACAGCTGATACAATCTCATGTCCACAGATCAGTCGAATTAGAGTGAATCTACCCCGGGAAACTGGACAGCCAGTTAAGCAACTTTGGCCAGCAAGATTCTCTCAAATTCTGCTGGATTTATAAAGCCCAATGCCGAATACAAACCATTACCAGGAAAGGCCGTATCACCCCGATTTGCCAGCAAGGTTTTCCACCTCCCAAGCATGGTCGCAATGGTCCCCAAATTGAGAGCTGCTTCACTGATGCTGGATCCTTGCTCGGTCACCAGCTTAATCGCATCGACCTTGAACGCCCTGCTATATTTTCTCCTCTGATTTTTAATTTCCCATTAACTATCTTTCTTAATCGAAAGTCCAGTAAAACCAGGGAAGATCATACAAACCACTATTTGAATGAAGATAGAGGATGGACTCCCATAAGGAAGCCCATATCGAAAAATTTAAATCCGCTCCAAAACAACTGCCATTCCCTGGCCGACCCCTACGCACATGGTGCAGATTGCATATCGTTTTTGTTGTGCTTCCAACTCCAGCATAGCGGTTTGAGCAAGGCGAGCGCCAGACATGCCCAGAGGATGCCCGATGGCAATAGCCCCTCCATTTGGATTTACCCGGGGATCGTCATCTGCTATACCAAGCTCTCTCAAGCAGGCGAGACTTTGCGCGGCAAATGCTTCATTCAATTCGAAAATGTCAATGTCAGCCGTTGTTAGCTTGCATCTGGCCAAAACCTTCTTAACTGCGCCTACAGGGCCTAAACCCATAACAGCAGGCTCCACGCCAACTACTGCTGAACCTACGATCCGGGCCTTGGGTTTCAGAGAAAATTTCTTAACGGCATCTTCGGAAGCTAACAGCAATGAGCATGCCCCATCATTGATGCCAGAAGCGTTTCCAGCAGTCACGGTCCCACCTTCACGAAATGCGGGCCTCAATTTAGCCAGGGCTTCCATATTGGAGTCAGGCCGAATGAACTCATCTTGGTCGAAGATGATTGGTGGCTTTTTTCTCTGAGGTATTTCTACTGGAACAATTTCAGGAATAAAACGGCCTCGCTCCCGAGAAGCAGCTGCCTTTTTTTGCGAATGTACAGCGAACTGATCTTGATCCTCCCTACTTATAGAGAATCGTTCCGCCACATTTTCCGCAGTGGCCCCCATGGGATCGACGCCGTACTGATTTTTCATTGCAGGGTTTACAAAGCGCCAACCAATGCTGGTATCAAAAAGTTCTGCATTCCGACCAAAGGCCTGGGGACTTTTGGACATGACATATGGGGCCCGAGTCATGTGCTCCACCCCGCCAGCAATAAACACATCTCCATCGCCCTGCGAGATTGCTCGTCCCGCGTTAACGACAGCAGAAAGACCTGATGCGCATAGACGATTCACAGTCTCCCCTGGAACTGTGATGGGCAAGCCTGCAAGAAGCAGAGCCATTCGGGCAATGTTCCGATTGTCTTCGCCTGCCTGATTGGCACAACCCAAAATCACGTCTTCAATCTGCTCAGGGTCTACCGATGGATTGCGGTCCATCAGTGTTTTGATTGTTAACGCAGCCATGTCGTCTGCTCTAATTGTGGAAAGACTGCCACAGAATTTCCCAACTGGCGTGCGGATAGCGTCAATAATATAGGCTTCTCTCATCTATGTTCTCCCGTTTTCAAGACCTGTCGGTCTCTCTCTTGTACTTCCATGTTAAACGGAAGTGAGGGGGGATGTCCATCCCAGGCGACGTATTTAAGAAGGGATATTGAGTTAGCGGCCTTCTCTTTTCACTGAATTCAAGAACCAGGCCCATTAAGTTGGCACTTCCAACTCTTTAAAAAAACACGGATTTGTGGTATATTTCGAAGTAGTGCCGATTCCAAATTTCAGTGCTGAGTCCGGTCTAAAAACTAAAATTTCGATGCCTGAATAGAAAGAGCGTTATGTTACACACTTTAAGCAATCTACCGAGAAGCACGAAAAAGGTTCTTCTTGTTTGCGCAGATTTTTTCATCTTGTATCTTGCGTTGTGGTCTTCCTTCTTCATTCGCCTGGAAGAATGGTGGCCTAAAGTCCTCAACGATCATTGGCAAGTTATTTTATGGGGTCCTATCCTGGCCATTCCAGCTTTTTTCTATCTTGGTCTTTACAATGCAGTTATCCGCTACATTGCACCACGTTTCATGATCACCATACTCAAAGCAAGTGCTATAGCAACGCTCTTCCTATTCTCTGTAGTGGCCATGGGTATGGCAAGAGGGGTTCCCAGATCAAGTTACCTGCTCTACTGGGTCATTGCCACAATGCTCCTGGGTGGAGTGAGAATGGTTATCCGGGAAGTCCTTCCTGTGCCTTCCAAAGAATTGGCTGGCCGTAAGAAACAGGTCATTGTCTATGGCGCAGGAGCAGCAGGCACTCAAACCGCAAAGGCGCTTCAAGCCAGCATAGAATATGTTCCAGTGGCATTCGTTGACAACAATAAGGATATTCAGGGATGGGAAGTTTTAGGGGTCAAGGTCTACTCCCCCTCCCAATTGCCCATTCTTGTAAAAGAGGGAAAAGTTGACGAAATCGTGGTTTCAATACCCTCTTTGTCACGAGCTGCTCGCAAAGCCATCATTGACTCTCTCGCTCCCCTCCCTGTTGTGGTTAAAACTCTCCCCGGCCTACCTGGAATCTTGGATGGCAATGTATCAATTGATGACATTAAGGTTGTCGATATTGAAGACCTTCTGGGCAGAGATCCCGTTGCCCCCAATGAGGACCTTATGGCCTCTTGCATTCAGGGCAAAACCGTGCTCGTCTCCGGAGCTGGAGGATCCATTGGCTCGGAGTTATGTCGTCAAATTGTGAAACAAAACCCGTCGCGCCTTTTATTATTTGAACTGAACGAATACAATCTCTACGTTATTCATCGGGAAATTAAGGAACGGCACCCCAACACAGATGTGGTCCCCTTACTCGGTTCGGTCCAAAACCGGGAACGTGTGGATGAAGTTCTTAGACTGTGGCCAGTAGACACCATCTATCATGCAGCCGCATACAAGCACGTTCCTATTGTAGAGAGCAATAAAGCGGAAGGCATATCCAATAATATTTTTGGAACTTACACTCTTGCTAAAGCCGCTATCGATGCGGGGGTAACTACCTTCATACTTATCTCCACAGATAAGGCCGTGCGACCAACGAGCGTGATGGGCGCCAGTAAACGTTTTGCGGAGATTATTCTACAGGGTCTTGCCCAATTTTCTGGACCAACCCGTTTTACCATGGTTCGATTTGGCAATGTCTTGGGTTCCTCAGGCTCCGTAGTCCCACTTTTCCGTCGCCAAATAAGAGAAGGTGGGCCTGTTACCGTAACTCACCCTGACATGACACGTTACTTTATGACCATCCCAGAGGCGGCTCAACTGGTAATTCAAGCTGGCGCCATGGGCAGGGGTGGTGACGTTTTCCTCTTGGATATGGGTAAACCTGTCAAGATTTTGGACTTAGCCAAGAATATGATCGAGCTAAGCGGATTAACTGTAAAAGATGAATTCGGCAAAGGCGATATTTCCATTGTTTATACAAACTTGCGGCCCGGTGAAAAGCTTTTTGAAGAACTGTTGATTGGAGACAACGCTTTTTCAACAGACCACCCGAGAATCAAAAGAGCTGAAGAAGAGTTCCTCGACTGGCCGGATGTGGAAAAATTTCTCAAAGAGTTCAGTGAGGCGATCAAGTCTGGCGACGATAATCGTCTTACCGGTGTTTTGGAACGTAGCGTTGTAAGTTACAAACCGGAAAAGCAAATTCGTCCGCAGTTTCGCCAGGTAGAGACTGCCGCCCAGGCTTCCGAACCCCGAGGGGAACTGAAGACAGCCACAACCTGAGTGTTTGAGGTGCTTTTGTGAAAACCGGCGTTTCGTTTAATCCTGAGCGGATTCCGCCAGAAATAAAACTCCTTCTGGACTGCGTCAGACATTTTCTTAACCCATCACATTCAATTGAAACCTGCGCAGATTTGGATTGGGAATTGGTTGAGGCGGCAGCTCTATGGCACCGAGTTCATCCCATGATGCTTCGAACCTTAGGAAGCGAATTGCCAGAACCACAACGGAAAAATCTATGGGAGTTGTATAAAAACCAGTCCCGTCAGGGTTTGATAATGGCGGCTAGCCTGAATCGCATTCTCACGGGTTTTAAAGAACAAAACATACCGGTGCTTCAAATAAAGGGTTTGTCTCTTGGACAACTCGCCTATGGAGATTTGAGTGTCCGAACCTCAGTGGATTTGGACCTCCTGATTCTTCCGAAAGATGCGAATCGCGCTATTTCCTATTTGAAAGAAACTTTTAATTTTAAACCCTACCTTCCCATAAACCCCCTTCATGAACGATTACGAACGCGGGTGGATTGTGAAGAGGCTCTGACCGATGGACTGATCTCATTAGATATCCACTGGGCATGCTCCCTTTTCAAGGAGATGTTTCCCCTGAAATTGGAACACATCCTCAACACACCCTTTCTGGTGGAAACAGGCCAGTTAAAAATCCCGACCATGCCACTACCTTATCTCCTATCCTTTCTTTGTTTTCATGGCGCCAAGCACCAATGGGCCAAGCTCTTTTGGATTGCAGATGTTGCAGCATTGTCAGAACGCTTCGATGGTTTGGAATGGGAACAAATTACCCTCATTGCAGAAGAGCTAAAGCAAACTCGCAGCCTGGCGCAGGGCATCTTGTTGGCCCATCACTTGTTTGGCGTCAAGATTCCCAAGCCTGTGATGGAAATTCTAAATCGCGAACCAACAGTTGCCGCTCTGGTTCAAGACACCTTGGACTTATTATTTTCACGGGACCATAGTCGTCGGCCTTATGAAATTGAGGTTTCACTGGCCCAAAAAATGCGCTGGGAATTACGTCTCTATTCGAGTCTTTCGACTCGGCTTTCCATTTTCCTACGCTACATCTTCCAGCCTTCAACCAGTGATATAAGAGCAGTGGCGTTGCCCGGTCTTCTTTACCCCATCTACTATCTTGTAAGACCCATTCGTCTCGTTTTGAGGGAAATCCTTGGTAAGTTAGGTACTGCAAAAAAGTGACCTGGGAAGAGTTAAACTGGGAGAAAACGAGGAGCGCCCTATAAACAATGGAACGCCCCTCGTTGAATTATTAACCCTCGGAATCCTCTTTTTCAACATCCTCAATAAGTTCACTTTTGGTTTTGAGGAATTTTTTGGCCGTAAACTCCGAAACCTCATAAACCCAGGAACCGTGGAAATTGTTGAATTCCGAGACTTCGTCAGCGCGGCTGAGGATTACAGATTTTTCCTTCAATTGCTCTTCTGTGTCTTCTTGGCTGAGTTGGATCCGGTCCACCTCAAAATCAGCAGACAGCTTTAAAAAATGCTTCTCGCCATCAGAGGCGAGATCAATTTTATAACTGGACTTGTCTTTGAGAGAAACCGAAACCGATTTGTTGAAGTCGAGAGAAACAACCGCACTGTCATCAGCTATATACACTTTGTCAAAGCGCAATGATGTAAGCATATTTTTAACACTGCTCACTTCACTGCTCTCCTGTTTTCCAGCTGGAACATTTTCCAGCTTCAAATTACCCTCCACATCGCTGATGGTGAAATCGGGGCCAGTAATTTTCGCGATCTTGTCAGAAGCCACATCGAGAATATCTTTATCGAGAAAGTGATCCGCCTCAGAAGAAAGAAACACTCCCTTGCTGCTGAGGTAGATTGTCTTGTCATCTTTATTCAGATGTTTCAGGTAGTTGCCTCTTCCATCAGGAGAAGACTTGCCAACCATGAAATGAACCAAAACCTTCCCAGCATTGTTTTTGAAAACATACTCGGTTGCGGCCTCTGTGCCTTGTGCAACTTCTAGTTCACGTTCCAGAGATTCGCCTGAGCCTACTTCCTTCTCCAGGCTCACAGAGAGCGCGTCATTAATGAAGCGGTTGATAGCGTCATTTTTTGCAGGGTAGTTGTGGAGAGAAGCGACAAGGAAGGAATCCTCACCCCGTTTCAGGGTAACAGAATTTTCGCCGTCAGTGATTTCGATTCGGTCAATTTCGTCCGCATTCAGTTGCGCTAGAAACTTCTGACCTCTTTCGAAGCGTTCGGCCCTGGTGACGGAATGACGGTATGAAAAGATGGAAACTAAAAGAAGCGCCAAACAGATAGCGCTCAACATGGTGTTCGTCTTCATAATCAATCTCTCCTTCCGGCCATTGCCTTGCGTCGATAGTTGCTGTACCAATTCATCAAACCAGCGAGGCATATGAGAACTGGCATAAACCACACAATGGACATGCGAACAAATCGCTCTTCCCTTTCCAATACGGCCCTTTTCTTCTTTTTTATTTCCCTGAGTTGCTTTTCCCCAGCGCGAATTTTCTCATTGAGCTCGTTTACTTCGTCACCCAACTTCTTTTGAAACAACACAGCGTCTTTCTGATTCATGCCGCGTTGTTTCTCGCGAACTTCGTCCTGAAAACGAGCAATATCATTCCGGATACGTTGCTCCTGCTCCAGCATGTCTTTATCAGCCTGTTCTTCGATCCGGTCAAAATAGCTAAAGGGCCTCTGAATGCGAGATTTGGAACGAACTTTCATAAGCTCTTCAGCCCCAAGAAGAAAGTCGATACTGTTCAGCAGCAGCTTGTGATTGTCATTAACGGCCTGCACTCCAAAAAGGCTTTGTTGGAACGCGACCCGGTCCGAAATAAAATCGGAATCTGAGAACACCATAACCCGCGTTTCATGAAACCTATCTGTGGAAATGGCTTCTTTGGTAATCATCTCCGCATTTTCATCAGGCGGCATCTGGAAACCTGGAGGCATGCCAGGCGGTGGTTTGGGCGTATTTTTAGGGAATGTGGCCCCTTCAGGAAAAGCGCTATCCAGCTTTCCGCTAATCATATATGCAAGAGTTTTAACCCCTGATGGACTGTACCTATTGAGAATCTTGGTAGGCTCTCCAAGGTCGGTATAAGCGAGATCCTTTCCATCACCAAAACCAGGCTTGATTTCTACAGCATCCCCTTCCTTCGTGGTAGTAATTAATGGGGTTATTTCAGCTTTTGCGTCACCCTTTTTTTCGAGAACTCCAGCCATGTAAAAGCGCAGATTGCTCAAACCCTGAAAAATGGGCAGATCCTGATTGAGCGTTTTCGCTATGTTTTTATCTGAAATCACGAGGTCCACCACGTTCTTCTCGACTGTGCCGCGACGATCAATGGGTCCTTTATGGCCCAACTCATAATCAAGAGCAAACATATTCTCGGGACGCTCAACACCCCAAACGCTCAGCAACTTCTCCATGTTGGAGGACGGCTGATACTGAAGTTGAGCCCAGGGTTGCTGTGGGTTTTCAGGCGCTTTGTCTTCAATAGAATAGGCGTCAAGCAGTACAATCGTTTCGCCACCTGTGACCACCCATTCATTGACATTCCACAAAGCTTTTTCACTCAAATTCTTGGGGTGAACCACCATCAAAAGATCGTAGTTATCTGGGGAGATAGACTCCACATCCTCATCGATGCGATTCACCGTATAGGTTTCTTGCAAAAGCTGAGTAATGACCCATGGTTCAGAAGGCGCTTTACCTTGAGCACGCATGAGTTGCGCCATATAGGGGTCCGCGTCTGGCAGAATGTCTACACCAGAAAGAATAGCGATTCGCTGCTTTTTAGGCCACAGAAGCGAGTGAATTCTTTTGGAAATCTCGTACTCGATGCTATCCTGCTTTTCTGGCCAAAGGAAATCGATTACATCTTTGGAGCCAGTTTGAGTCACAAAGACCAAACCAAAATAGACCATATCCCCATGCTCATTGATGGGCTTGCCATCCAGGCGATAGTCCGCAGCGTCTTCCGCCTCATCGCTATCCGTTTTGGGATCAATGAACTGCAGACGAATCTTACCGTTGCTATAACGTTCATACTCCTTCAACAGGTTCCGGACATAGGCTTCGTAGGAAATAAACTGCTTAATGAATTGCGGCAGTTGTTTCACGTTAGTTGCGGAGAAATATAGCTTGATGTCGATGGGCTTCACGCCCTCATCATGCATTTTCTTCAAAATTTCCCGCGTTCCCTCAGTCAGAGAATAAAGGTTGGTTTCCGTAAGATCCATCCTGGCGCCTTCGGTGTTCATATTCAGGATGTGTATCCCAAAAACCGTAATGGCTCCAATGAGCAATATTGTAATGATTTTATTCCGCATGCAACCCCCCCTTACGACGCTTTCAAACGATCAAGCAGAATCATGCCGCTAATCAGCCAACCTGCAGAACAAGCCACAAAAAAGCCTAATGCCCTGAACTCAACCAGTCCGCGGGTCAATGTTCCGAAATGATCAATAAGACTCAGACTACCCAAAACCTGCTCGAAATATCCACCAGCATAATTTCCAATGAATTCGAGGACTTGGGGCTGTCCGATCGCAAAGAGGATCAACAAAACGGAAACGCCCAAAATGAATGCAACAACCTGATTCTTTGAAAGGGCAGAGAAGAACATTCCTACCGCCAAATAAGTGGCGGCCAAAAATGCACACCCCAGGTACCCCGTAAAAATTGCTCCCCAGTCAGGATCGCCAAGCCTGGCCACCTGGAATACAATAGGCCAGGTTCCCAGAAGAGAAATCAGGAGGAATGCCCAACCCGCAAGGAACTTTCCAAGATAGGATCCTTGCAGCGTAATCGGCAGCGTAAACAACAGTTCCACTGTCCCCGTCTTGCGCTCTTCGGCCCATAGCCTCATAGCCACCGCGGGAACGAGGAAAAGATAAATCCAGGGTTGGAATTTGAAAAAGGAATCCAAGCTTGCCTGACGAAGCTCCAACAAGCGGCCCATATCCCTCGCAACCGTCAGCCAACCACTGGCAAACAGAAAGATCACAATAAAAATGTAGCCCAGGGGAGTGGCGAAGTAGCTGCGAAACTCCCGTTTAAAGACAGGCTTTATTCCTGCGAAACGACTCATGTGCATACCCCCTCAGTAATTTCACGGAACAGATCTTCCAAGCGACCTTCTTGGACCGTAATGGTCTGAAGAGGCGTATCGCCCAGAATTTCCATCAGCTCGGACAAATGGCCGGCCTGGTCTACTGGATGGACATGGAATCTGGTGTCTGTTTCCCGAACAACCCGACTGCACCATGGCGTGTGTTGAATCTTATCCACAAGCTCTTTGTTTGGCTTCTCTAGGGTTACTTGGATCACGTTATGGCTTGGCGCTTGTTTCATCAACTCTAAGGGTGTTGAGTTCACAAGGATTTGCCCCTCTGAAATGATCAGGGCGCGATTACAAATTCGCTCAACTTCATCCAGAATATGTGTGGAGAGGATAATCGCTTTATTGGCGGCAATATTGGTAATCAGATCCTGAACCAGCTTTTTCTGGTTGGGGTCCAAACCATCCGTGGGTTCATCCAAAATCAACACTTCGGGATCATGAATCAGCGCCTGGGCCAAACCAACCCTACGCTTGTAACCCTTGGAGAGCGTCTCGAATGTTTGATGAATAACCCGCTCAAGCCCAGTCATTTTAATAACTCTGGCAATAGCGTCTATTCGGTCACTTATGCCTCGTGTTTCTGCGACAAAATCCAGGAAACCATATACGGTCATTTCCCCGTAGGCAGGTGCGCTTTCCGGAAGATAACCGATCTTTCGACGCACAGAAAGGGGATCCCTCAGAGTGTCGTGCCCCACAACGGTCACAACCCCTTGGTCCTGCTCCAGAAAGCAGGTAATTATTTTCATAGCCGTCGATTTACCTGCGCCGTTTGGACCCAAAAAACCCAAAATGTCGCCGCGACGCACTTCAAAACTTATATCGTCTACTGCTCTAATGGCGCCAAAGTACTTTTTGAGTCCTTTAACGCTAACCAGAACTTCGCCTTTATTGGCATGATCTGTACCCATCATCTCCTCTCTTTCAAGATGAATCTTGTTCCTTGGGATGGCTTCTGAACCAGGCTATTCAAGGCAACACGCCATACGTAACTAAAAAGGTGTCTTTGCGATGGAATGATTTCAAGAGACCCTGACATATCAAATCCCCATGACACAAAACTCTTTACCAAATTTTGTCTATGCACCGATAAGGTCCTTAGATTCGCTTTTACCCGGTTCAAGAACATGCTGGCATCATGTCATAATGCGCCAGCATGCGCCAAATTGACACGGCAAAAAGGGTAATACTCCCCTTTCACCGCCTGGTAAGTGGAATGAGGCAAAAAACATACCATTCTTTGGACCTTGAAGCAAGATGAAGGTTGATTTCAAACATATGGTATCCGTTTGCGCAACCTAATCCACTACTTAGGGATTGCAGCTTTCCAGCGCCAACCAAACCAACCTGGGGTTGGTGACTGACCTTTCAGGAACACAATACCATCCCCATCACGGGGGAATTCATGGGCTTTAACGTAATTGGCCATGGCAACTCGGATCCTGCGCTTCCCCCTTATAAGGTCTTCATCTGGAACCAATCCCCTTTCCAAGGCTATCCTCGAAATTGAGCCCGAGGTATAAAGCACATCCTCTTCCAATAACTCGATAATGAATCTGTATTTAAGTTGACGACCCATACTTTCTCCTATCAAAAATATCATAGTCAATCCGAATCTGAATTGTCAAAGCATTTTTTATGTTTATTAAAGTCCGAGAATAATAAAGATTTATTTTATTAAGGAGGAATTTAAAATGAAGAGGCGAGGCGCCCCGAGAATATTCAAGGACGCCAACCACTGGGAAAAAGCAAAATAGGCGCCCTTTTAAAACACATTTCATCCTCCACCTATGCAGGATGTGGGCTTCAGGCATACTAGCGCCATGTCCCCCAGATTTTTTGCAAAAAAAATGAAAGCCTAAACCCTCTCCTGAAGTTTTTGGCTTTAAATCAAAAACACATCGAAAACTCAAAACGTTCTCATGTCATAAGGACTCCTGATAGAATCGCATCACGATCTGTTACGCTCAAAGAACATAACATTTAGTAAAATAGGCCAAAAGGGGATGATCCTCTACGGTGAAGGCATAACTTCTTACACTCAGATCACGTAGGAATCGACATAGATTGTTGCCTTGTGAGGGAACTATGACTTGGCTATTTATCACAATTGGCGTGCTTTTTGTTATTTTTGGGCTGGCTTGCCTCATCTCTGTCGCCCTGGGAATTCCGGGAACCTGGATTCTTCTCGGACTTGCTTTTATCATTGAGCTTACCGATGGGTGGTTCAGACCAGAGGGGACCCAGACCTTTCCGTGGTGGTTGTTAATCACCTGCATTCTTTTGGCCATACTCGGTGAAATATTTGAATTTTTTGCAGGTTTATTGGGCGCCAAAAAGGCAGGCAGCTCAAAGAAAGGCATGATTGGCGCACTAATTGGCGGTATTGTGGGCGCCATTTTGGGGGTGTCGATCCCCATTCCCATCGTTGGGAGCTTGATCGGAGCTATTATCGGGACATTTCTAGGCGCGGTACTCGGTGAAATGCAACACGATCCTGAAGTAGATTTTAGGGGCACTTTAAAACCAGCTACAGGGGCTACTATTGGCAGGATTCTTGGCACGTTGTCCAAGTTGCCAACCACTCTGGCAATCTGGCTGGGCTTAAGCATCGCCTATTTTTGGTAATTTAAAAAGTAGTTGGCTGCGCGTTCCAATTTACGCGCAGCCTGTGAACTCAAATCAGGTGTTCTCCAGTTTACGAACCAACGTAAGGATTGTGTAGGACGCGGCTACTTCGCCACGCTGATTCGTCACTTCAACGTCCCATTCCACAATACCCTGTGGAATATCGTCTTCTTCTCGTTTCTTTTTCGCTGTTTTCCTCTTACAGGTCAGTTTGGCCTGAATCGTGTCTCCTATTTTGACAGGCTCAATAAAGCGCAGGTTCTCCATGCCGTAATTGGCAAGGACAGGGTTCGGACCAGCATCAACAAAGAGTCCGGCCACAGCCGACACGACAAAATACCCATGAGCAACACGCTCTCCGAACAGGGAGTCTTCAGCAGCAATGGCATTCATGTGAGCGTAGAAGTGGTCGCCACTAATGCAAGCAAAATTCACAATATCAGTTTCAGTAATAGTCCGCGCATGGGTGTAGAGGGTGTCTCCAACTTCCAGATCCTCAAAATGCTTGCGGAATGGGTGAACATGGCTCTCGGGCCGATCAGCGCCCGGAGTCCACTCTTGGCAAATATGGGTCAAGGTCGTAGGCGACCCTTGAATGGCGGTGCGTTGCATGTAGTGTAAAACGCCGCGAGCGCCCCCCATTTCCTCACCACCGCCGGCTCTACCCGGCCCTCCATGGACCAAATGAGGCAGTGGTGAACCATGGCCAGTGGATTCCCCCGCGCAATGGCGATTGATGACGAGGAACCGACCGTGGTAGGCTGCAGAGCCTAAAACGATTTCCCGAGCTACGAGGTCATCGGAGGTGAAAAGGGAGCCGACCAGGGAACCGCGGCCCAATTTGGCCAATGCGATGGCGTCGGCGACTGTATCATATGGCATAACGGTGCTAACCGGACCAAAAGCTTCAACATCGTGTACCTGGTTATATTTGAAGGGCTCATTGCAGTAGAGAAGAGTTGAGGGATGGAAAGCGCCAACGTTACGGTCGGCGCCAATTACTTCAAAATCATCGGCTCCGCCATAAGCTAACTCAGAAACCTCGCGAAGCTGATTTACTTTTTCTCGAACTTCTTGCACCTGAGACTGTCCCACCAATGGACCCATCCGAACACCATCCACGGCGGGATCGCCCAACTTGATTTGATCCAACTTCTCAGACAAAGCCTTAATGACCGCCTCTTCCAAGCCCCTGGGAACAATGGCTCTGCGAATAGCAGTACATTTCTGCCCCGCCTTGACTGTCATTTCGTTGGCGACTTCTTTAATGTACAAATTAAATTCATCGGTGCCAGGAACGGCGTCTGGACCCAGGATACAGCAGTTCAAAGAATCAGCTTCCATATTGAACCTGACCGAATTTTCTATTATCTTGGGGTGACTCTTCAGTTTTCGACCCGTCCAGGCGGATCCGGTGAAGGTGACCACATCTTGTTCCATGAAATGTTCGAAAAGATCGCCAACCCCTCCGCAAATGATTTGAAGTGCGCCTTCGGGCAAAATATTGGACTCAATCATGGACCGAACCATCAGTTCGGTTAGGTAGGAACTGGCTGTAGCAGGTTTTACAATGGCAGGCATACCCGCAAGGAAGGTGGGGGCCAGCTTTTCTAGCATGCCCCAGCAGGGAAAATTAAAAGCATTGATATGAACCGCAACCCCTTCGAGGGGTACGCAAATATGACGACCAGTGAAAGTGCCTTCGCGAGATATGCGCTCAGCCCCTCCATCTACATGAAAAGTTTCATTGGGAAAGTCCCGGCGGCCCTTGCTGGAATAAACAAACAGAGTGCCTATCCCGCCATCAATATCAATCCATGAATCGGTCTTGGTTGCGCCTGTTGCCGCAGACAGGGCGTAAAAGGTCCTTTTATTCTTCATGAGATGAGTGGCCATAGCTTTCAGCATCAGAGAGCGTTCGTGGAAGGTCATTTTTCGCAGTTTAGGCCCGCCAACATTGCGGGCATAATCCAACATACCTTTAAAATCCAGGCCATTGCTGGTAACATTGGCAACTTTTTCACCATTAACGGCATGGTACACATCCACTCCGTCGCCGTTCCCTTCGGCCCATTGACCCATGGCGTAACTTTTTAACTTCATCCGTCATCCTCCGAGCTTTTCTATGCCCCGTTTTGCGATTTTTAATTGGATTGGGTTTGCTTCCAAGTTCTATAAGACGTGGTTTGCAACGGTCTGTCCGATGGAACCTCTCTAAGGGGCGCACAAGGCTTCAAACTCGTTCGCAATTGATTGGGCAACGCTTGGTAAAGCGCTGTTCCCTCCGATTTCCACGCAAGCATCTCGTCACTTACATCCTTCACAATTCTGGCGGGATTCCCAACCACCACCTTCCGGTCTGGTATCTTCGACTCCGCCGGGACAAAACAAAGTGCGCCAACAATACACTCCGCTCCCACAACGACGTTATCCATAATAACAGCATTCATGCCAATCAGGGTATTGGGGCCAATCTCTCCGCCGTGGACTACAGCCCCATGACCAATATGCGCTCCCGATCTGAGGCGAACCGTTACACCAGGAAACATATGAATGGTGCAATTCTCCTGCACATTGCAACCGTCTTCGATAACAATACGGCCCCAATCGCCACGAATGGCCGCATGGGGTCCAACATAAACGTTCTCCCCAACTTCAACATTTCCAATGACCGTCGCATTGGGGTGAATATACGCAGTTTCCGCGACAACCGGTTTGAATCCTTGGAACTCAAAGATATTGGCCATAAAACCTCCCAATCCGCCCCTAAAATATAGCAGGAATCAACGGAAACTTCAGCAGACATAAGGGCTATTTCCCATTTTCTTTGAACCGACAACAAAAAACGACTGAAAGCGCGACGCAAAAGGCCAGCCTTCAACAAAACACAAATGTTGCTCGCAGAAATACCCCCTTGCTAAAATTATTACTTTTCCTCCGGCTTTGGCGCTTCTTTGCTTGTGTCCGACTCTTTTAATACTTCATATAAGTCGGGATCCAAATCTTTGGCCAGGTTGTCAAAACCCAATACCATCATTTGGTTTAGGACATCTTTCTGCATATTGGCGTCTTTCTCTTCAAGAGCCACCTCAAACCACTTCTTGAAAATGGTAGTTTGGCGAGACTCCCATTTTCGATGGTCCGGGTATTCCGGGTCCAGAAGGTGGGTGACAATGTATTGCATTGTGGTCGCATATTTGCCACTGCGTTCAGCGTCTCGGGCAAGTTTATCGTAGTATTTGAATACCAGCAGCTTAACCTCGCCGTCCTGAGGGTAGCGAATCAAGAACTGGTCGGCTCTCATTTTAAAGTCCCTGTAATGGTTATTATCATAGAGGAATTGAATGAACTCTCTTTCCAATGAAATATTGGGATTTTTCTCCAACTCCTCTTCATATTTCTTCTTGGCTTCCACGATCTTGTTTTGGGCGATCAACCCATCAATTTCCTGTTTTGGGTCCTGGCCGGAACAGGCGCTGAACAAGATAACCGCAATAAATAGCAAACCTGCAAAAACCTTCAATGCAAAACTCCTTTCCCAACAACCATACGTCACCTTTTTGGATTATACTGAATTGCAGTCTAGTAATAAATGAGATAATCTGGACTGGCCTGAAAAATAAAAGCCTCCCACCCCCTCAAAGGCGTCATATACACCGCTTAGGTATATAAACTCCAGATATTTAAACACAAGGAAATTGAGAAGCCATGACCTGGATTGATACGGCGTTAAACGCCTATAAAAATTATGCGAGTTATTTTCTTTTCGAAGTAACCCACCCTCATTTGCGAAACTATTTCTACTGGCTGATTCTTATTTCACTGGCCGTTTACGCTCTAGAGCTTTTATGGCCCTGGAGGAAGAATCAGGCTCGCCTCCGCAAGGATTTCTTTCTGGATGCATTTTATATGTTCTTCAATTTTTTTCTCTTTTCTCTTGTAGGCTTCGCATCTGTTTCTGAAGTAGCGGTTGAAGCGTTTTCATCTTTTCTAGCTCTTTTCGGAGTGGTAAACACTGTGGCAATCAAAGTGAATAGTCTTCCTATCTGGGGTCAGCTTCTGTGCATGTTTCTTGTTCGTGACTTCATTCATTTCCAAGTTCACCGCCTTCTCCACCGAGTTCCCATTCTCTGGAAATTCCACAAGGTACATCACTCAGTAACGGAAATGGGGTTCGCAGCTCACCTGCGCTATCACTGGATGGAGAATGTGGTCTACCGCACCTTGGAATATCTCCCATTGGCCTTGATTGGGTTTGGCATAGACGATTTTATTCTTGTTCATTTAACTGCGGTTACGATTGGACACTTGAACCACGCCAATATTCGCTTGCCCATTGGCCCATTAAAGTACATTTTCAATAACCCACAAATGCACATCTGGCATCATGTGAGCGAATTGCCAACTTCACACCCAAATGGCATTAATTTTGGAATCAGCCTCAGTATTTGGGATTACATTTTTGGCACAGCCTGGCAGCCTCATTCTGGGCGAGATTTAGCTCTGGGATTTCCCAATATCGAGCAATTCCCACAAACCTTTTTAGGCCAGGCTATTTATCCCCTGGGCTCAAAGACCCAGGGCCAACCTCCCACTGAAGGTGTGAAATCCAACTGAGTTTTCAAGAGTTGGGCAACGGGTTCTTTACAAAATCTCGGGAAAAAAAATTTTTATTGTATCAAAACTCATCATGCTGCCACTTTTAGGGTAATGACGCGCCCAACAGCGTCCAAAAAACCTTAGGAAACAATTTGGAGGAGTTTTTAAGTTGAAAAAAATTATAGTATTACTCGCAATTTTCATTGTCTCTATCGCCTCAATGGCAAAGGGTCCCGCTCAGTTCAGCCAGGAGGAGGGCTTTGAAATCAATGGCGTCAAATATGTAAGCCAGCATGCCTACATTCAAGCCGGCCATCGTTGCCAGGCTCCCATCCATGATGAAGAGACTTCAGCTCAAATCGACAATTACGTTCGTGAAATGATCGGTGACGGCATTTTTGACCGTAGCATCAGGAGCAAAGGCAAGCCTGGTGGCGGCGGCACTACCGACTGCTCCGGCTTCACCCCGCCCAGCATCAGCATACCCGTCGCTTACCATGTCATCACAAATGGTTCCCAGGGTAATGTGTCTTCTCAGCAGCTCAACCAGCAGCTCAACGTTTTGAACAACGCTTACGCAGGCACAGGTTTCTCCTTTTACATCAGCTCCACAGATTATACCGACAATGCTTCCTGGTACACTATGGGTCCAGGCACTAGCGCAGAATCTCAGTGCAAGTCATCTCTGAACATTAGCCCTGAAACAACCCTGAATGTGTACATTGCCAGCCCTGGCCAAGGCCTGCTGGGTTGGGCGACGTTTCCATCAAGCTTGAACAGCAACCCTGACGACGACGGTGTTGTACTTCTGAACGAATCCCTTCCCGGTGGAAGCGCTTCTCCCTACAACCTGGGCGACACTGCCACTCACGAAGTTGGCCACTGGCTTGGCCTCTACCACACTTTCCAGGGCGGATGCAATGGAAACGGCGACTACGTTGACGATACTCCTGCCGAGCGTAGCGCAAACTATGGTTGTCCTTCAAACGTAGACAGCTGCAAAAGAGATCCAGGCAACGACCCCGTAACCAACTTCATGGATTACACTGATGACAGCTGCATGTTCGAATTTACCGACTGCCAGACTGTAAGAATGCATGAACAGGTTGCAGCCTACAGAACTCAACTGTAATAGTCTTCTGCAATTATTGGGAAAAGGGAGGCCTTGAGCCTCCCTTTTTCATTTCAGGTAAACCTTCAAAGCTTCAATCAGATCGTAACGAATCTTTTGGAGATTCATATTTTTCAACTGAGTAGACTCTAATACCCGCATGATCTGCGCAAGCCGCGTCAATACTTTTTCATAAGGCTGGGCTTGAGGTTCCGGAACCTCAAAAATAAAATCCAGGTAGGATTCAAAGGCGCCATCTTGGGCTGAACCCAAAATATCGATAGAAGTCAGGATTCGAGCCACCCGTGCTTCTCCTGGCTTCCAGACATTCAAGCTTGGTGTATAAGACTTTTTGGAAAAGGACTGACCATTTCCATCATTCATCATCATCCATTCATCAAAAACCATGGGTGGTCCCTTCTTGAAATACAGAGTAATCTTTCGAAGACGAATGGTGTGACTACCGGTGAATCTTAGACTATAAACATATAAATTCTCAGGCTCCAGATGAAGCCGTACTGTTTTAAAACTCCATGAATTGAGCGTTTTGTTTTCCGGCGGTAATTTTGCAGGCTCATGGAAGAGTCGCCCGGACTTGGCCTCTAACTCAAAGGAAGACCCATCTACAGTGGCAACCCGATTGCGGCTGTCTCGTGCAATCAGGCGCTGAAGATCCCCAAATAAGGCCAAAAGCGGTTCCAAGGACTTGGATTCTCCAGAATCCAGACGGTCCAGTTCAGCAAATAAGCTGGCCGCCTTTTCTGGGCCATCTCTGTTGAGATGGATATCCTGCGCCAAAATAATAAAAAAAAGCGTTGTTAACAAACGATTCTCCCATCCATTTAAGATCTCTGCAGAATTTTATTTCGTTCCATGTCCTGCCGGTCTATTATACCCCCGATCGGTCCTTCGGGTTATAATGAGGGGCGGTGGAGAGTAGAGTGACATGAAAATAGTGAGAGAGCCGGTACACGGTGACATTCAATTAACCCTAGAAGAATTTAAAATAATTGACACGCCTGAATTTCAGAGGTTGCGAGGCATTCGCCAGCTTGGAACCTCTCACCTGGTATTTCCAGGCGCCCATCACACACGTTTCGAGCATTCTATGGGCACCTGTTGGCTCACGAGACGGATGATCGGCGAAATCAATAGTCGAGCCGATAGAGCAAATCGACCACGTCCCATAGACATGGACATGACACGATTCCTGGGATTCGCTTCGCTGCTCCACGATATTACCCACATCCCTTTTGGCCATACCTTCGAAGATGAGCGCCGCATTCTTCCTGCTCACGACAACAACTCTGAACGGTTGCACTACTTTTTCAACAATGGCCCGCTG
>JBNKOV010000019.1:0-19752 GCA_050294955.1 Holophagae bacterium | reverse complement strand
GAGCAACCAGAGAGCTGGCGATCTTAAAGGCATCGGGTTATTTAGGTTTTTTAAGCCCGGGTCTTCACTTTTGCAGAAGGCGCCAATGCCGTTACAACTGGCTGGAGGGACTGAAAAATAAAAATCGGATCTTACTTATCGGTTCCTTATCTGGTCAGATTTTGAAAAAAAATGAAGCAAAATGTTTTGGAGATTCTCACATGGCGACCTTTATTCCTTTTTTGCGCTGGTGAATCTCTAAATAACCGTTTGGGCCGGGTCTTGATGAGACCCAGGCTTTTCTCTGGCCATTTTGGAGGGTCAAGAGCGTTTCGCGGCCTGCATGGTTGGGAGGCTTAAATCCTTTGTTTTGTTTAGTTACCCTCTTTGTGTCCAGTTTTGCGCTGATTTGGTCAAGTATTGCGGTGGCTTGGTGAAGTTCTTCGGCGGGTTGAGAATGTATTGCGGCGGCTTGGTCCCGTGTTGCGGCGGGTTGAGGATGTTGTGCGGCGGGCTGGTCCAGCGTTGCGGCGGATTGAGGATGTCTTTCGGCGGGGTGATCCCGCATTGCGGTGGCTTTGGAATGTTCTTCGGCTGGTTGGTCGTCCATGGCGGCGGCAAGGGATGTTAGTGCGGGCGTTGGATCAGTATTGCGGTGGGTTGATAAGGTTTTCCGAGGGTTGGGCAAGCATGGCGTCGCCTTGTGTAAGTTTTTGCGTGATCTGTTCAAGTATTGCGGCGGGTTGGGCCAGGCTTTCTCGCTTGAGATCTTGGCCGGCGGTTGGGGGATCCATTCTTTTGGTTAGCTGTTCAGGTCTGACCCTCTTTTACTGGCTTGTGGAATGGCCCTCGTTCAGAGGAACCCTTGCTTCCTTTTTTATATCCACGGCTTTTGCAATGGGGTAATTCTCGTGAGACGGCCTGTCGGCCAATTCGTTCTTTGATTTAGAGAATTTTGCCATTATGATGGTAGGGTTTGACGAGGAGGAACGCCATGGAATTGAGGATGCCTGCAGCGGACGACCTGCACATTCATCTTAGAAACGATGAACGAACGGAGAAAGCGATCGAAGCGGTTCGTTTTGGCGGCGCAGCGAGAGTGTTGGCCATGCCCAATACCCTGCCGCCCATAGCAAATGGCGATGACGCCCTGGCCTATGAAGGGTTTCTTAAAGAGAAGGGCGCCGACTTTGAGATTCTCACAACAATTAAATTATCGGGCAATACTACGGTTGCGGATATTGAAAGCGCTGCAAAAAGCGGCGTTGTAGCGGTGAAGCAATACCCGATGGGCGTAACGACCAATTCCGATGATGGGGTGACGGACGTTCGTAAAATGTTCCCTGTATATGAAGCCATTCGAGATAATGATCTTATATTGTCTCTGCACGGTGAAGTGCCGGGCGTTTTTGTCATGGACGCCGAAGCTGCGTTTCTTGATTCACTCCGTGAAATTCATCGCAACTTTCCCACCCTCAGAATTATCTTGGAGCATATCACCACCCGGGCGGCGGTGGAGGCCGTTCAATCTTTGCCTGAAACCGTTGCGGGCACTATTACGGATCACCACCTGGCCATTACCCTGGACGACGTGGTGGGGAGCCGCATTCGGCCCCATCACTTTTGCATGCCGGTAGCCAAACGGCCAGAAGATCGGTCCGCCCTGGTAGAGGTTGTGCGTTCGGGACACCCCTCGTTCTTCTCGGGCACCGACTCGGCGCCCCATCTGGTGGCGGATAAAGAGTCTGCCTGCGGTTGTGCGGGCATTTTCAACTCGCCCTATCACATGCAGTTTCTGGCCACCTTTTTCAAAGAACAGGATATGTTGGAACGTTTAGAGGCCTTTACCAGCGTCTTCGGCGCGGCGTTCTACCGCATCCCCCGTAATAAGAGTGAGATTGTGCTAACGCCGGGCGCCTTAAAAGTGCCTGATCGGTTCGGTCCCATGGTCCCGTTTCGCTCGGGAGAAACCCTGGCCTTTAACTTGTCCTGGGTGTAGAGGAGAAGGGCGGCGGCAACCGCCCTCATTTAAGTTACATGCCCGTGGGACAATGGAGGAAAACGGTCTCTACTTCATAGTTCTCTTCCAGCCAGGCCTGCAAAGCCTTGAGCCCGAAAACCTCTGTGTGGTAGTGACCGCCCAACGCCACGGTTACCTTGTTTTCTTTTGCAAAATGGAATAGGGGATGGGCGGCTTCACCGCTGATGTAGTAGTGGACCCCGCGGATTTTGGCTTCCCTGATTTGGGCAAAATCCGCGCCCTGACCGGTAATGCAGGCGACGGACCGCACTTTCTCAGGGCCAAAGGGCAGTAATTGGACGGGTCCGCCCAGAACCTCGCCCAGCTTTTGCGTAAGCCCATCGCGGGTGGTGTCGGGAATTTTGCCCTGAAACCCTATTGGCTGACCTTTGTAATCGCCAAAGGGTTCCAGGCTCTCTTCAACAACGCCCAATTCCCGCAGAAGATTCACGTTATGGCCCAATTCCGGATGTGCGTCCAGGGGCAGGTGAACTGCGTATAGTGCAATATCATGGTCCATTAAGAGCTTGATCCTGGCGTAGTCCGGGCCTCGCAATGGGTATTGAAAGCCCCAGTAAATGCCGTGGTGGACGATGATCATGTCGGCCCCTTCCCGGACCGCCATTTCAAAGGTCTCCAAAACGCCGTCAACTGCCAGGGCAATTTTGGACACCTTCTTCTTGCCAGACACCTGGAGTCCATTGATCGCGCCTTCCTTGAATTCGCTAACTCTCAGCTTTTGATTCAGTTGACTTACCAGCCTGCCCAGGTCCACGGTCATACTTCTATTCGCTCCTGTTTGGGAAATGGGATCTCGTAATTCCCGGTGAAGCAGGCCTCGCAGTAATCTTTGGGATCGGATCCCTTGAGACAACTGAACATGCCGTCCAGAGAAATATAATGAAGGGAATCGGCTCCGATATATTTCCTGATCTCGTCAATAGAATGAGACGAGGCGATCAGCTCCTGGCGCGTTGGGGTGTCGATGCCGTAGTAACAGGGATGGGTGGAGGGCGGCGCGCTAATGCACATATGCACTTCTTTAGCCCCGGCGTTCCTTACCATTTTAATGATTTTCCGGGATGTGGTGCCGCGAACCAGGGAGTCGTCAACCAGAATGACCCGCTTATCTTTGATGAGTCTGCGCACCGGGTTCAGTTTAACTTTCACACCAAAATGTCGGATGGATTGCTTTGGTTCGATGAAGGTTCTGCCAACGTAGTGGTTGCGGATGAGGCCAAAAGAAAAGGGGATATTGCTTTGCTGGCTGTAGCCGATAGCTGCGCAAACGCCCGAGTCCGGTACGGGAACCACAATATCGGCGTCAATACCGGCTTCATCGGCCAGTTTAGCGCCCAGCCGCTCGCGAAAACCCTGCACCGATTCCCCGAACATGTAGCCGTCTGGTCGGGAAAAGTAGATATGTTCAAACACACATTGTCTTGTTGGCTTTGGTTCGAAAGGTTTTAAGGTTTTTCGCAGGCCCAGGTCGTTGACGATCATCATCTCGCCCGGCTCGATTTCCCTTTCAAAATTTGCGTCCATAAGGTCAAAGGCGCAGGTTTCCGAGGCGAAAATAGTGGCCTCGCCAAGGGTGCCCAGCGCGAGGGGGCGGAATCCGTGAGGATCGCGGACGGCAATCAGCTTGTCTTTTGTGAGAAACACGCAGGAATATGCGCCCTCCACTTGAGAGAGCGCCTCTATAATGGCGTCTTCCACGACCGGTTGCGTGCTGCGGGCAATGAGATGGAGAATGACCTCGCTGTCGCTGTCTGAATTGAAAATGGATCCCCGCTTTTCGAGGCTCTTGCGAACTGTATCCGCGTTTACCAGATTCCCGTTGTGGGAAATGGCGATTTGTCCGTGTTGGCACGTAATGAGAATGGGCTGCGCATTTTCCAGCTTGCTGGAACCGGCAGTGGAGTAGCGAACATGCCCGATTGCCGCGTCTCCATCCAGTTTTCTAATCTCATCTTCGTTGAAAATATCGGCCACAAGGCCCATCCGCCGATAGCTGTTCAAATTGCCCTGACGATGGGAAACAATGCCCGCGCTTTCCTGTCCGCGATGTTGCAGTGAATACAAACCCAGGTAGGTCAGGTTCGCCGATTCCTGATGGCCTTTTATTCCAAAGACCCCACACTCGTCCTCAAACTTATCCAACATCCACACGTCCCCTTTATTTTAGAGCGTCCAGCTCTCTAAAGATACTCCCGGCACAGTCGTGATCTGCGCTTCCACCAGTTACATTTTAACCTAATCGGCCTCTGCAATAAACCGAAGAGATGCAGCGGTGTTAGCGGCATGTTCGCCGGGAAGATGATTCTTGATTTTTAAAGCGATCAAAATCAGGACAATCGTCCCGATTCTCCCAGTATTTCCATGAGCCTGGAAAAGGCCTTGCCTCTATGGGAAATGTGGTTTTTTTCGGTCATTTCGTACTCTGCCAGACTCCGATCACCGGGCGTCGGGAGAAAGATGGGGTCGTAGCCAAATCCTCCGTCTCCCACGGGTGCGTGACCGATGCGGCCTTCCAGGGCGCCTTCCGCCTGGAACCGTTGCTCTCCATCCAGAAAAACAGCAGCACAACGAAATCGGGCTGTCCTATTGTCTTCACTCTTAAGGAGATCGAGTAGGTAGTTGCATTTTTCCGCGTGTGTTTCAAAGCCGCCAAATCGGGCGGAATGGATGCCGGGCTGACCGTTTAAGGCGTCTACTTCCAAGCCGGAATCATCGGCAAGAACCGGACATTTCGCCAGGTCGTGGTAGAAAGCCGCTTTTTGAAAAGCGTTATCCAAAAAGGTTTGGCCGGTTTCTGGGCTTTCATCGGTTATGCCGAGATCCTTTAAGCCTTTAACTTCAATGGGATAGGGTTCAAGAATTCGTTTCATTTCCCTTATTTTACCCGCATTGGTCGTGGCGAGCAGCCAGGTTATGGAATGCATGATTCGATTACCCCTTCCTCCAAGAGCAGACGTCTGCATTGACGCTGAATTTCACCAATGGCGTCGCTGCCCTTTTTAACGATGTCCATCAGCTCATTCACGGTAAAGGGCGCCTCTTCCGCTGTCCCCTGAATTTCCACCAGCTTGCCCTGGTGATTCATGACCAGATTGAGGTCCACTTCAGCCGCAAAGTCTTCTTTATAATCGAGATCTACCAGAACCTCGCCCTTGAGGATGCCCAGTGACACTGCCGAAACACTGCCCACCAGAGGCCAGTTGTCAAACTTTTCCCGATGTTTCCAGAGGCAAAGAACCAGCGCGAGGTATCCCCCAGTGATGGAGGCGGTTCTGGTGCCGCCGTCCGCCTGAATCACATCGCAGTCGATGGTGATGGTTCGTTCGCCCAGAAAGCCCATGTCCACGCAGGTTCTCAAGGAGCGACCGATTAATCGTGAAATTTCTACAGTTCTGCCAGATTGCTTCCCCTTGGCCGCCTCACGGGTGGATCGGGTGTGAGTGGAGCCGGGAAGCATGCCGTATTCGGCGGTAACCCAACCCTTCCTTTGGTTTCGGAGAAATCCGGGCACCTTCTCTTCCATGAAAGCGGTGCAAATTACCCGCGTGTTTCCAAATGAAATCAAGATGGACCCATCGGCGTTGCCGGTGAAGCCCATGTCTATTTTTATGGGTCGTGTCTGGTCTGCATTTCTATCAAAGCTGCGCATATTCCCTCTTTCTTCAAATATCGGCCAGGCCCCATTCGTCGATATGGAGCGGTTCTAATATGGATCGTCCAACTTCTTGAAAGGCGTGATTGGTGTCGGTGGTCCAAATATGGGTCGTGCCAGGCCCTCGTTCGGGACTGATCTTGCCCGAAAGCAGATCGGCGCCCAATTGTTCGGTGATCACCTCGGCCGAATCCACCAGTTTAATATCGGGTCCTACAATGGCGGCAATGGAATCCTTGAGAACCGGATAATGAGTACACCCTAAAATAAGCGTATCAACCCCAGCGTCCAGAGGTTCCTTCCAGATACCGTTCCAGAACCTGATTGGTTACTGAATCCTTAACCCAACCCTCCTCAACCAGAGGCACCAGAAGCGGGCAGGCCTGTTGGGTGATTTTAATCTTGGGATCCATTTCCCTGAGAGCCGTTACGTAGGCGCCGCTCTCCACAGTAGCCCGAGTGCCCAAGACCCCAATGTGACCGTTTCGCGTTACTCGCAATGCAGCGGTGGAGCCGGGTTTGATCACGCCATAAATGGGGATGCCGTCCCAATAGTCCTCATTAAGCACAGAGGACGCGGAATTACAAGCAACCACAAGCGCCTTCACACCAGGACCTTCCAAGAATCGGATGTTCTGTTCTAAATAATGACGGATAGTGCGGGGCGATTTGGATCCATAGGGCAGTCGTGCTGTATCTCCCAGATAGGTAAAGGATTCATCCTCTAATTGACCCTTGAGCGCCTTTAGTACGGTCAGGCCGCCTATGCCAGAGTCAAAGATACCGATAAAAGACAATCCACCCTCCCTCATGGCGCTGTTTCCAAATGCCTGCTCCAACGCCAACCGCCTATTATGGCCCAAATCACCGGATTTTTGAACACGATCTGGGCAAGACCTTGGAATTTACCAGTCACCATGCCGGCTTCAATCTGAAACTGCGGGCTTTGGAGGTTCAGATTCCTCTTGGCCTTGAATGGGGAAACGAAGGATGAAGGTTGCGCCGCAGCCTGGGCCTTCGCTCTCAACCAGAAGTTGGCCGCTAATAGCCTCCATAGCTTTGGCGCAGCTATGCAGACCAAAGCCGTGGCCTTCTTTTTTGGTAGTAAAGCCATGTTTGAAGACTTTTTCCAGGTTATCTTTGGAAATGCCCTCCCCCGAATCCTTGACTCGGGCCTCCACCCAACCGCCTTCTTGCGAGATAGACAGCCAAATTTTGCGGACAGGGCTATTGTGGGCCTGGATGGCTTCTCGGGCGTTTTTGAGAATGTTGACCAGGGTATGCACCAGCTTCGTTTTTTGGACCACCACCTTGGGGACCTCTTCATAGTCTCTTTCGATTTCTATGTCCCTGCCCGTCATGCTGCTTTCTAAAATTTTGACCGATGTTTCCAGCAGCTCCTGCAACACGCGTTCTTCGCTTTGACGGGTGCCCGATGCGTAGTTATGTTGCTGAGATACAACCTCTTTTACCGTATCTATCTTTTCAATGAGACTGTTGATATGGGATGAGAGCTTCTGATTCTCCGTTTTGTACATTTCGCCCAATGAAAGATAGAACTTCAGCAATTGCATGCCTTTGGGGTCTTTGCATAGGAAATCTTCAATGCGGTCCATATTCTTTTCAAGC
Source organism: Holophagae bacterium (assembly GCA_050294955.1). GTDB lineage: Bacteria > Acidobacteriota > Holophagae > Acanthopleuribacterales > Acanthopleuribacteraceae > JBNKOV01. The sequence goes on along the minus strand of JBNKOV010000019.1, from coordinate 12,451 downwards.
AACGCGTTGGCCTTCAAAATGGCCGCCATCTTCGACGATTCCACGGTCTCTCTAATCATGTAACCCGATGTAGAGATGCTATTTAGGATGTTTCCTACATTGTGAAGAATGGAGGTGGCAATTTCGGCCATGCCGGTGTAATGGGCGTTTTCAACCAGATCTTTTTGGGCTGCTTCAAGCTCGGCTGTTCGCTCCTTTACGCGCGTTTCCAATTCTTCATTGAGAGCCTGGACCCTTGCTTCAGCTTCCTGCCGCTCCTTTACTTTTTGCTCAAGCAGCATGTTTTTCATGGAGATCTCTTTGGTCTGAGCGCTGACTTCTGAGGAGAGATATCGTGAGTATCTTTTTGAGGAAAGATAGTCGATGATGCTAAAGCCAAGACCGGCTATGGTTATAAAAATGAGGATGATAAACTGCCACTTCTCCCAGAAGGGCTTTTTGATTTTGATAGTGGGAGAGGTTACCGTTTCGCTCCACTGGCCCAATGCATTCTTGGCCTTATAATGGAATTTGTAGTTTCCTGGCCGCAGATTTCTGTAGGTCAGTTTGGTCTGGTTGGATGTGGACCAATCTTTGTCCGCACCTTCCAAAAAGGTCTTATAGACCACCGCATTCTCGTGGACAAAGGTAACGGCGTTGAAGGCGAACTCCAGGTTGTTTTGGTGATAGGGCAGTTTAAGGTCGTTTTGGAGCAGTACCCGTTCCTCTTCTACTTTCAGGTAGATGGGTCCGGGTTTGGCCGGTGGCGTGATCTCATCGAAGCGTTCGTTATAGCGTGAAGCGCCTTGGGCGGTGCCAATCCAAAAGGTCCCCTTTGAATCGGCCAGGGCCGCGCCTCTATTGGTCTCCATGTCGGATAAGCCATGAGATGTGGAGAAATAACGCCACTGATCCTCATCCAGTCGGTAAATGCCCTGATCGGTGCCCATCCAGATACGACCATGGGGGTCCTCGCTCAGGAAATAGATGGGGCGATCCAGATGGAAGCCAAAGGGGCTGGCCTGTTTCAGGACATCGTCTTCCAGAACCATCAGACCCGTGAAGGATCCGGCCCAGCGGCGACCCTTGGAGTCTTTTAAAAAGGAGTAGATATTGTTCTCTCGTGGTATCCTGCTGGTGATAATCTTCCAGCGGCCGTCGTAATACCAGATGCCTTCGGTGTTGGTGACCAGATAGAGAATCCCTTCATCGTCTTCGAACATTCTACGGCCATTAATGGTGTCAATTTCCGGAACCTTTTTGTATTGGCCATTAACAATTTGGTAGATGCCGGTGCTGCAAACAACCCAAACAACGCCTTTGCTGTCGGGGAGCACCGAGAAGGTGTTGTTTTGATTAATTGGCGAGTTGAAAAACTTTAAATTCAGGTCTTTATCCAAGCGCGCCACGCCTCGGCTGAGGATGCTGATCCAGGCATTCCCCTCCCCATCTAGCCGGATATCCACGGAACGTTGCAGGATATCGTTTTCCCGTGGAAAGGGCCGTTTTTCAAAAACACCGTCTTTGTAGATGGTTAATCCGTTGTTATGTCCAAATATGTAAACACCTGGGGACATTTCGGCTATGGATGCCACCTCATTTTCCAGCAGGCCATCGGAGGTATTAAAATTCTCAAATCGGAGGCTGGAGATCTTTGAGAGTCCTCGTCCGCCGGAAATCCAAAAAGCATTTTCCCGGTCTTTGAAGACGGCAGTTGCGCCTTCGGCGATTAAACCACGGCTCATATTGAAGGGCGTCAATCTTTCCTTTAAATCTAAATGGTTTAATTTAAAGTAGCTTCCATAAAACATGCCGCCCAGGCCGTCGTGCTGAACCACGGTTCTGTTGTAGAGGATTGGCATGGCCATTGGCTGGATTTCTCTGATCAGATTGAACCGGTCGTTTTCGTATTTTCCAATCCAATCTTTGGCGTACAGCCAGAAAACGGGGCCGTGGGGCGTCTCCTCCGCGGATAGGTTGATCAACCCTTCCATGTCCAGGTCCAATTCCTTAAACAGCTTGGGCTCTGTGGGGTTGTCTATTTGGTAAACCTGACCGTTGGCTACAACCAACACGCTATCTCTGTATTCGGCCATGCCGGTTATTTCAGGCGGTTCAGGGCTTGAAAAAGTGATTTGACGCCAAATTCCCTGGTCCAGTATTCTGAGGTGGTGGTTGGGAATGGCCACGACGGGCGCTGGATGGCCCTCCCAGGTGGGAACCTCCATAAAGAATCCGAATACTTGTTTCGCAGTTAATTTCTCTTCAAAGCGATGAAGGGTCCACTTTTTCCCGTCAAATGAGGAAACGCTCAAGGGCCACAGGTTGCCCAGCGCCCACAGGTTGCCTGCTTTGTCCACATCTAATTTAATGTACATGGCGCCGGGCAAGCCCTCAATGTTCTTATAATTCATCCATTTCTGGCTGTCGTAACTGCTGATGCCTGATCGTGTGGCAAACCACATGCGCCCTTCGTGATCTTGGGCGATATCCATAACCAGACCTGCGGGTATTCCTTCTTTGCTGGTAAAGGGTCGAACGTCAAAATGCCCTAATGGTTCCTGGCCCAAAAGCCTTGTGCTGCAGAGCGCGACGGCCAGGAATAGAATGAGAATCATCAATCTCTTAGAGTTTTGAATTCCAGCGGCAGTCACGTAAACTCCGGAAGAATATAGACGGTTGAGAGGTATGATCGCCAAGGCCCTTTATGAACCCATGCTGGCTCTCGATGGTGTTGAAATGCGTCTCAATAGCTCAGTAAAACACAAAGGCTCTAACATCTATTATGACATACCCCATGGGTAGAATATACTTAAAACAGCAAATTCAGCTTAAACGCGGCCATTTCCCCTTGGTTTTAAATGCAGCCTGTAGCGGGGGGTCTCTCGATCCCACACTGGTTTTACACTGGTTTTTGGGGTAGAATGCAGGTGAGCCTTAAGGGTTCGGAACGATTTTTGACAAAAGAAGAGCACATGGAAAACGCGGGTCAGAATGACAAACCAAAGATCAGGTTGGTCAAAGGTGGAAGAGATAAGCCTCGCAGCGGTGTCATTTCCGGGAAGGACAAACACGGCAAAGCCTATTATCGTTGTTCGTGTGATAGATGCGACCAGATGGCGACAGTCCCATTTCAGCCCAAAGAGGGGCGTGAAATTCTCTGTCGCGATTGCTGCAAGGTGATGCCCAGAGCGAAGCCGTCCACCAGAGCGGTGAGAAAAGGGACGAAACCCATTTACTTTACGGAATGCGATGAGTGCCTTACGGTATGCAAGTCTTCCTTTCTTCCCAAGTCCAACAGGCCGTTTCTCTGCAATGATTGCAAGGAAGATCGGCAGTATGAAGAGGACGAGGCGAGGCGGGAGAAACTCGAAGCCCTTCAGTTGGAAGAAGTTGAAGAAGTGGGCGAAGCTCCTCTTGTAGAGGCGGCGCTGGCTTCAGATGAAGGTGCTTGTGAAGTGGACGAGCCGGTTGAGCCTGCTGTGAAACCGGTTTTTGAGGTTGCATGCCATCAATGCGACAAGACATTAATGTTGCGGTTCCAACCCAAACCGGGTGAACGGTTTACCTGTCCTAGCTGTTATCAGGCGGCTCAAGACCGGAAGACCGCCACTATGGCGGCGGCGGAAAAAGAGGAAGGCAGTTCAGGCACCCGCATCTTCTTTAATATTGAATGCGCTAAGTGCGGTAAGAAGGAAACCGTTGATTTCGTTCCCAAATTGAGGAGCGAAGCAGTTTGCACGAGTTGTTTTAAATCCAGAAAACGGAGATAGACCAATGGCGAAAACCATACGAATCGGGAATGCCCAGGGTTTTTGGGGCGACAGCGTTGACGCCCCATTGCGCATGTTGCGCGGAGGTCCGGTGGACTATATCACCATGGACTACCTGGCGGAAGTGACCATGTCCATTATGCAAAAGCAGAAGTTGAAGAGTCCGGATCGGGGTTACGCCACCGATTTTGTGAACTTCATTGATCAGGTTCTGCCCGAGCTGATGGAACGGAATGTGAAGGTTATCGCCAATGCAGGCGGCGTGAATCCAGAGGCTTGTCAAAAGGCCATTATGGATATCGCGAAGAAGCATGGTGTGAAGGGATTAAAGATTGGCATTGTTACGGGCGACGACATTATGGGTCGTTTGTCGGAATTAAACGAGAAGGGCGAGGCCCTGGCCAATATGGATACGGGCGAAGGCCTGTTTGAAAAGGAAAGAGAGATTCTGTCCGCCAATGTCTACATGCCCACGGGCGGCGTGGTGGACGCCTTAAATCAGGGCGCTCAGATTGTGATCACCGGAAGGGGTACCGACCCTGGCTTGGTGTTGGGTCCCATCATGCATGAGTTTGGCTGGGATTCCTGGGATAAACTGGCGGCCGGAACTGTGGCTGGCCATATTTTGGAATGCGGCGCTCAATGCACCGGCGGCAACTTCACTCGCTGGGAAGAAGTGGAGGATATGACCAACATTGGCTATCCCATCGCCGAGGTTTCCGAAGATGGAACCATTGTGATCACCAAACACGAGGGAACCGGCGGCATGGTTACGGTGGATACGGTTTCTGAGCAGTTGTTGTATGAAATGGGCGATCCGGTGAATTACATTACCCCGGACTGCGTTGCGGATTTCAGCACCATTCAACTTGAGCAGGCGGGAAAAGACCGCGTGAAAGTCTTTGGCATTAAGGGCAAGCAGGACACCCCTTTTTACAAGGTGTCCATCTCCTATCTCAATGGCTTCAAGGCGTTCGGGCAGCTCACGATTTCCGGACCTGACGCCTACGCCAAGGCGCAGAAATGCGCGGAAGTGCTTTGGGGCAGGTTAAAAGCTGCCGGATGCGATTACGATGAAACAGTTACCGAGTATCTCGGCGTGGGCGTGTGCCATGAAGGCATTGTGCCCCCGGCTGTAAACGCGCCCGAAGTTGTGTTGCGAGTTGGAGTTAAAGACGCTGATCGCAAGAAGGTGGATCGGTTCGGCAAGGAAATCGCGCCCTTGGTTACTTCCGGACCTCCGGGTGTTACTGGTTTTGCCGGCGGACGTCCCAAACCCCAGGATATTGTGGCCTACTGGCCGGCCCTGATCAAAAAAGAGATGATCGATGTGTCGGTCAACGTGGTGGAGGTATAGCCGTGAAAAAGATCAAACTTTCTCAGATTGCCCACGCCCGATCAGGGGACAAGGGTGATGGTTCAAATGTAGGTCTTATTGCTTATACCGATGAGGGTTACAACATTATCCGCGACCAGGTCACCACCGATAAGGTGAAGGCTCATTTTCACAAAATCTGTTTGGGCGAGGTGGATCGCTACGAAGCGCCCAACCTCAAGGCGCTCAACTTCATTCTCCACGATAGTCTGGGCGGCGGCGGCACCGAGTCGGTGAAAACAGACGCACAGGGCAAAACCCATGGCATGGGCATCCTTCAAATGGAGATCGATGTTCCCGACAGTTTTCAGGCTTAGTTAAGATCGGCGGGGGTTGGCTGGCTGGCTTTCCCCCTACTTTTCTCCCGTTTGCAGTCGTTCGTCGATTATGGGCTGCAACCGCTCAAAAGCAAAGTCTTTAGCGCCTTTTTTAGATAGATGATTGATGTCCTGGAAATGGTATTGGTGCTGGTCTCGATAATCCAATAGCCTGATCTGACGGGCGTCGGCAAAGGCCTGCATTTCAGAAATGAACTTGTCGCCCACCATGTCGTTCTCCAAAACCATCATCTCTTCGGTCACGGGCAACAACACGATCATGGGTTCCCCGCCATAGCTCTTGATCTCTTCAACCAGTTTGGCCAACGCGGCCTCGGTAACCCGTGAATATTCAAACTTGTTGTAGACGCTGCGGCGATAAATATCGTGATAATTGCGATCTGCTATAGGGTCTCTCTCCCGAATCTCCATCTCATAGTCGGGCGCGGTGTATTTCTCCCAATAGACCTTTTCAGGAGAAATATTGATGGCTGCCTCCGGGTTTAAGGAGAAATTGAAGTGGGTAATCTGAACCCGGTGTCTGTATACTGGAAAAATTCGGGAAAGGAAGGCCTCGGCAAATGCCATGTACTCTTTTTCTGGAAGGCTCAATTCCGCTGCGTCCGACAGGGGCAGAAGATCAAAAAAGCCCGTATCTCTACGGCAATGAAGGCCGTGCTTATTGAAGTTATTGGCCCCTATGCATATGAAAACCAGTTTAGGTTTAAATTCCGGGGTCTGTTCCCTAACTTTCCTGAAATTAAATAGATGGTAGCATGGCGTAACGCTATCCGCGTTAAAGACCAGGCCCTTTTTATCCAGAAATGGCGCGAGCCCGTCGAAATTGAAAGGCCCCGTCTTGGAGTCGCCAAGAATTAGGTAGTCCGCTTCTTCTCCATAAAGGTCTACAACGGCCAGGTTCCGGCGATAGGTGTTCACCACCCCGGTCCAAATATCCATGCTGGACACGATCATGGCGGCAATCAGGTAGGCGGCCACCCACATCAGAAATCGCCATTCTCTAGAATTGGAAGTAGATGAACTCATTGGTTGCTCCCGAAACAAGTAGGATCAGTGAGAAGAAGATGCAGAAGAGGATTGCCCGTGGAAGGGGCGCGAGCGAGCTGGTGTCGGACGGCGAGTACCGTTCGGCCAGGAAAATGTAGACGAAGGGCAGTATCAGGCCAAATAGCCAGTTCTGAGGTCTGAACAGGTTGAGCTCCGATAGGTTGGCGTACCCTGAGAAATCTCCCAGGCTCCGGAGAATTTCCATTGCGGCCCCAAAGGTTTCCGCCCTGAAGAAGATCCAGGCGAAACAGACGAAGACAAAGGTTCCAATCTTCCACAGCAGCGATTTCCAGGAACCATTTCCATTAATGAAGCTGGCCCAGGAAGTCTTATTCAAATAATGCTCTAGGGTTAAAAGGCTGCCATGGATGCCGCCCCAAATTACGAAGTTCATGGAAGCGCCGTGCCAGAGACCGCCTAATAGCATGGTAAGGAAGAGGTTCCTGTAGGTCTTCAGGCTGGAGCAGCGAGAACCGCCCAGAGAAATGTACAGGTAATCCCTCAGCCAGGTTGATAGGGAAATATGCCAGCGTTTCCAGAAATCGCGAATATTGGCTGCAATATAAGGCCTGTTAAAGTTCTCTGGCAGCTCAATGCCCAGCATTCTTCCAAGCCCGCGAGCCATATCCGTGTAGCCAGAGAAGTCGAAATAGATCTGTGACGCAAAAGCCAGAACTCCAAAGAGTGTTAGCAAGCTGGACACGCCCTGTGGGTTATGGAAAACCATGTTGGCGATGTGGGCGGAGTTGTCCGCCAGAACGGCCTTCTTGAAAATGCCCACGGTTAGCAGGAACAAACCATTATTCACGTTCTTCAGGAGGATGGGGTTTTTCGAAACCTCCAGGCTCTTCAAGAAAAAATCGGCTCGAACAATGGGACCCGCTATTAGCTGGGGAAAGAAGGAGACAAACAGGGCAAAGTCCATAAATGATCGATAGGGCTGATACTTGCCCCGATAGATATCGATCACGTACCCCATGCTCTGAAAAGTGAAGAAGGAAATGCCTAATGGTAGTATAAGATCAAAAGATCCAGGGTTTACTTGGAACCCAATTGCGCGACACAATTCAGCCGCCGTTTGAATTCCAAAGTCCAGATATTTGAAAACAGCGAGAATGCCCAGGTTGATTACAACGCTTATCCACACCCATAACTTACGGTGATGATGCCGATCAGAGACCTGGATTCCGCAGAAATAATTCATCAGAATGCAGAATATGAGAAGCGAAACAAGGGGAACATTCCAGGTGATGTAGAACACCAGCGAAGCAACCAGGAGCAGCCACTTTCTCAGATTTTGATGCCGGAAGACATTCACCAGCAGGAGATTCAGAAAGAAGACAACCGTAAAGAATAGAAGGAATTGCAGTGTATGGAACAGCATGAATGCGTCTCCGATTCATGGAAGAATCAGCCGGGCGGCGCTTGGATGAGCAGCGTTTGATCATCCACGCCTTGTAATCCCAGGCAATAACAGAACAGTTTATTTGGCATCCCAGGCCCAAGAGGAAAGTGCAGAGTGCCTGGCATGAGGATGTTTGGGTAGCGGTCCTTGGGGTAGCTGGCCGCCATGTAGCCCTTATCATTTTGATCCACAGCCCACAACGCCGCCCGGTTCTCCTTTTGAGAAGGGCACCCTTCAGCCGTAACGCCAAACACCAGATGGTCGCCCATGTTCACCGAGTAGTATACAGGGCCGTCCACCTCAAACAGTTGCGTGCGTTCAAGGGTTTTGCGATCAATTTTATACACATGGTTGGCCCGAAACTCTGCATCCATGCCGTAATAAACAGCATCTTCACGGAAAACCATACTCACGGTTCGCCAGGTTTCATCGCCGCAACCCACTGTTTCCAGGGTCTTAAAGCCGTCTCGGGTGCGGAGAACATTGCATTCGTTTTCCAGGTCGCCGGTCAATAACCAGATGTAATTTTCATAAGGGTCGAAATACAGGCCGTGAATATGCCGGATCTTGCCGGGCTCGAACTGGTGAACCACTTCAAGATGCTTCGATCCGGGCGGCAGATAATAGACGCGCATCACGCCGCGATCCTGATTGGACAAATATTCGCCCAGATACACGCCGCCGGATGGGTCCACAGCGCAGGCGCCGCGAAGGAAGCGGGATGGCCGGACAAGGCCGGTCACCCCAACAAATTCACCGTTCTCAAAAAGACCAACACTCTTCTGAAAGGTCGTGAAGATGCGGTTTTCAGAGAGTCTGATCACATTGTAGTAGAAGTAACGAAACAGCCTTTGGAAAGCGCGATGGTGAGAAAGAACCCGGTGGTGAAGGGGAGCGGGCCATGCTCCCACCAAACTGAAAGGCCGGTTCAAGTCCTTTGACGCATAGAGTTTGTTTCGACGAGAAAGCAAAAAGCCATTCTCGTCGATCCACTCAACAGCGTAGCCCTTCACCTTCGGGAAAGGGGTTGCTTCCAAGGCGCTTTCCATGACGCCGACCTACACGGTTTGCGCCGCTTCTGCGCTCAAGGCCTCCTCGGTTTCGGCAGGCTTTTTACACAGGAAGGGGCCTGCCACAAGAACATCCATCTTGGTGCGGGTGAAGCAGTTAATGGCCTCATTGTAGTTTTCAACAATGGGTTCGTTCTCGTTGAAGCTGGTGTTCAGAATCACTGGCGTGCCGGTGAGACCTTCAAACGTTTTGATGAGGTCGTAGTACAGTGGGTTCTGTTCCCTCGAAACGGTTTGCAGGCGGCCCGTGTCATCTACGTGGTTCACTGCGGAGAGTTTATCTCGCCATTCCTCGCGGATTTTGTACACGTGCAGCATGTAGGGAGATGGATAGTCATGATCGAAGATATCGCTCTGACGATCCTCCAGAACCGCAGGCGCAAAGGGTCTGAACGACTCGCGGCGTTTGATTCTGGCGTTTAAGATATCCTTCATTCCGGGAAATCCGGGATGGCAGAGGATGGATCGGTTGCCCAGGGCGCGAGGACCCCATTCGGATCGGCCTTGGAACCATCCAACAACCTTGCCCTGTTCAATTTCAGCCGCAGTTTCGCGCAACAGCTCATCCCGTTCCAGCCTGCGATAGGGCACGCCTTCCCGTTTGAGCGCGGCTTCTATATCCTCTTCAGAATACTCGCCGCCCAGGTATACGGTTTCCATGGGTTCGTTTTTGCCTTCTGCCAGCAACGATTGACTGACATAAAGCGCGGCCCCAATTGCCAGACCTTCGTCTCCAGCCGCAGGTTGGATGGCGGTTTCCTTGAAAGGCGTTTCGTGAAACAGCTTGCCGTTGGCCACACTGTTCAGGGCGCAACCGCCCGCCATCACCACCTTATTGGTGGGAACCAGACTGTGAAGGTGGTTCAACAGCTCGAAATACAGCTCTTCAAAACGGTGCTGAAGGCCGAACGCCAGATCCATATCCCTTTGAGTAATTTCGGAATAAGGCTTTCTTGGCTCGCCAAAGCGCTCGATCATGTAGTCCGTGTAATGACGGTTCAGCATCATCTGGCCTTCATCGTTCATTTTCATGCCCTGGTCTTTGCCAAAAGGCAGGAAGTACTTTGAATTCAGCTTGATCTTACCGTCTTTAAAGGAAACCATCTCCAGGAACTCTTCCCGGTAGGTGTCTTTGCCAAGCGGCGCCAGGCCCATGACCTTGCCTTCATCGCCGTATTTGGTGTAGCCGATGAACTGGCAGATCATCGTGTAGAATGATCCGATGGAGTTGGGCACGTAAATGCGGTGAACCGGTTTGATCTCTCTGCCCTTGCACTCACTCATCATGCAGGTTACAAAATCGCCAGAGCCGTCGATGGTAATGCCGGCTGCATGGTCCCAGCCCGAAATGAAAAAGGCCGAAGCCGTGTGGGCCAGGTGATGCTCGATATCGTGTTGCTGGAATTTCAAGGTCTCTACAGGAACATCGCATTTGTCAGCGATCAGCGTCTTGAGATCGTCCATCTTCTTTTTAGATGATTTGAGCTTTAGCAGGTTGCCAATGAGGAGGGGATGTTTAATAACATATTCCATCTTCTTCTGACGATTGGCGCTTGAATCGCGGCCCAGCGCCACATGATCCAAATCGGAAAAACTGAGACCGGCGTGTTCTAAACACGCTTTAACGGCCAGGGCCGGAAATCCGGCGTAATACTTAATACGGTTTAATCTTTCTTCGGCAATTGCATAAACAACCTTGCCGTCTACTACCAGAGCTGCCGAGGCTCCGGCGTGAAATGCATTGATACCCAGAACAACAGACATTTACTCCTCACTTTCAACAGGCGCATGATGAACTGAACGAACAAAACCTGACGGCGAAAAAACACCTGAGAACCGTCTTGACCCCATGCCACTGAAGTTGCTCCCAGCCGATTTTCCGGTTGAGCTCCATGACCCCTTCTCAGGAAACCACAAGTTCGCGTGTCGCACGATTTAAAACACCTTTCTTGATTTCCTTGGTCTTGACTTCTACCGCCCTTTAACTTGAGCTCGCTCAGTCTGAAAACCAGACCCATTTTAGGTGCTTTCCCGAGCATTGTCAATAACATCTTACCCCGGCAAAAGCTTGAGACTTATTGGTACATCATGCATAATCACAGTGTATTAGGCGCTTAAATCCCTGCCTGGGCGCCTCTTCTTCGTTTTTTTGAGCGGCACACTCTTACTATGATAGTATGTAGGCGGCCAACCGGGCCTGGGGATTTATCATGGATTTACGCTACGCGTCAGCTCTGGCCGTTTTTGCCGTATCTCTTGTAGGCACAAGGCAGTTGACCCATCACCTCCGCCGAAAAGGGTTGATGGACATACCCAATGCGCGCTCTTCTCACGCCATTCCAACGCCGCGAGGCGGCGGCATTGCAGTGCTTATTTCCCTGGCTCTTGGATTTATCTACCTCTACACCCAGGACCGCTTTCTTTTTGACGAGTTCTTCCTCCTGGGTCTGGCCCTGGTTTCTGGAATCAGTTTTCTCGATGACCGGTTTACCCTTTCTCCCGCTATCCGCATTGCGGTCCATTTTGTGGCGGTGAGCCTGGTTGTCTACGCCCGCGGCTGGATCGACATGGTCCCCTTTCCCGGTCTCTTTTCTGTTGATTGGTCCTACCTGGCCTGGCCGCTGACCTTTGTCTGGTTTCTGGGCGTTATGAATATCTATAATTTTTTGGACGGCATTGACGGGTACGCCGGAACTCAGGCCGTTGTGGTTGGTCTGGGAATCATGGCCATCTATCCTCATCCCGCGGCCATGATGACCGGCGCAGTCATTATCGCTTCGTCCCTGGGTTTTCTGGTCTTTAACTGGCATCCCGCTAAAATTTTTATGGGCGACGTGGGCGCTGTCTCACTGGGTTTCACTTTTGCCGCGCTTCCCTTCTACCTTAGCCCAGACCATATAGAGCGGGGCGTTTTTAATGTGGCCATCTTCCTCTGGTTCTTCCTGGCCGATGGCAGTTTCACCATTTTGAGAAGGTTGAAGAATCGTGAAAAAATTTGGCTGCCTCACAGGTCTCATCTGTATCAACGCCTGAATATTGCGGGCTTGAGCCATTCCAGAATTGTGGCCTCTATTCTGCCCCTGCAATTCACGCTCATTAGCTGTTTGTATGTGAATCAGGTCCTGGCTCTGGTTTTCGCCTGTGTGGCTTTTGGCGGTCTGGCTCTCGCGACCCATCTGATCGAGGAAAAAACGAAGGACTCTTGACCCGCATCCGCCCACTTCCCCTGACTGGAAATCCATAGAAATTTGGAAAATGGCAGAAATCTCCGTAAAAAGAAGGCAAAGAACCAGAAATCATCTCCACATTTTGGTAATGTTCAAATGGGCCATTTCTGGGGGGCCTCGTTTCAAAAAAAGGCATTTAAATGCATATTTCACCATACTGCGTTAGAAATAGTTCTGCCCGTATCATGTTGATAATAAGTTTTTTGGGCCAGCTGAGTATTGTCGGTATTGACTCAT